>JBIPPG010000001.1:0-42032 GCA_044368545.1 Chitinophagales bacterium
TATTCCAAGTTTTTTATTGTTTTTATATTTTTCAAAACCTATAATAACTTCAATTAAAAAATATAACAAAATATTGTTGGAACAAATGTTGCCATATTCGTATCCGCTTTTAATTGTTGGGTTGGCAGGAATGGTAAATGAAACCTTGGATAGAACCTTGCTAAAATATTTACTTCCCGGAAAAGTAGAAGAAAATTTATATCAAATAGGAATTTATAGTGCAAATTATAAGTTATCTATAATAATGTCATTGGCGATACAAGCATTTCGGATGGGCGCCGAGCCTTTTTTCTTCAAAAATTCGGATGACAAAAATGCTCCTAAAATGTATGCCACGATAATGAATTATTTCACAGTGGCGTGTTGTATCATTTTTGTGTTTACATATTTGAATCTTGGCTGGATATCAAAGATTTTAAATTCAAAATTCAGCGAAGGCATTATTGTTGTACCAATTTTATTGCTTGCTAATATGTTTTTGGGAATGTATTATAACACCACCATTTGGTACAAAATTAAAAATCAAACAACAAAAGGAGGACTTATAGCAGTAGCTGGAGCTATAATTACAATAGTATTAAATGTAGTATTAATTCCCGAAATGGGATATTTGGGATCGGCAGTAGCTACTTTAGTGTGTTATTTTTCTATGTTTATAATTTCTTTGATTTGGGGAAATTTTTATTTTCCTATCCCATATAATTATTTT
Organism: Chitinophagales bacterium; assembly: GCA_044368545.1. GTDB lineage: Bacteria > Bacteroidota > Bacteroidia > Chitinophagales > JADJOU01 > CHPMRC01. The sequence goes on from JBIPPG010000001.1 coordinate 710, forward strand.
TTCTTGTTCACATTCATTTGTTCTAGCATAATTATTTCTTATTTTATACAATTTATTTATCAAAAAGAGTGGTATGTTACCTTGTTTTTTAGTTTACTTTTTCCAGCAATAATTTTCTATTATATTTATAATCAATGGAAAAGAAACAAAAAATTCATTTCTTAATGTAGTTTTATAGCAAATCTTGATTATTCAGCATACTTTTGCATAAAATTATTTTATATGAAAAAATTAGTATTAACAACGTTTGCTATAGCAGCAACATTATTTGTATCGGCTCAAAAAGGAGCGAGCTCATCTGTAAAATTGACTTCTGAAAACACAACAGTTACTTGGTTGGGTAAAAAAGTAGGAGGAAGCCACGAAGGAGCCATTTCTGTAAAAGAAGGTGTATTGAATCTTGAAAAAGGAATGCTTAAAAATGGAAAAGTAGTAATAGATATGAATACTATTACCTGTACAGATATTGCAGATAAAGAAAAAAATGCTTACTTAGTAGGTCATTTAAAAAATGAAGATTTTTTTAATGTAGCAGCACATCAAACAGCTACTTTGGAAATTACATCTTCAAAAGCTGCAAAAGGAGGAAAAGTTGCCATTACAGGTAATTTGACTATCAAAGGCATTACAAAACCAGTTTCTTTTATGGCTACGGTTAATTCAAAAAATGGATTCCAAGCTACAGCTACTTTGATATTTGATAGAACAAAATATGATATTAAATATGCTTCAGGAATTATTGGTACAGTTGCCGATAAAGCTATTGAAGATAATGTAACATTGAATATTACTATTAAGTAATTTTAATTTTTATAATTGTAATAAAAAAGCCTCTGAATTTCAGAGGCTTTTCTTTTTATAAGTAAATAGTAAAGTTGAATTTTAAAAATTAACTTGAGCTTGAAGTCTCAATAGATTTCCTTCTTGAGTATTATTTCTTAGTACACCGTCTTCAAATCGTCGGTTTGAAATAGTATATTGAGCTACCAATTCAAAATTTTTGTTTGGTTGCCATTCCACTCCCATTTCTAATTCTTTAACCGAAAAACTTCTAGCGTCTAATTCGTGTTTTTTTCCTCCGTTATAAAATTGATATTTTACAAAAGGAATGATTAATTGATTTTTAAATTTGTATTGATAGTTTCCCAAAATATATCCGCCATCAAGATTTTTTTCATCAATACTATTTGTCGTGGTATTATATTCCGGTCCCTTACCAATATTATATTCTGCTTGAATACCAAACGGTTTTGGATATAAAACAAATGTAGCTCCTATTCTTTGATCAATATATTCGTTACTAGAATTAATGACAACAACATTTTTTGTAATAGAAGATAAAACCACTTTGCCTGTATATGCTTGTATACCCGCTTCAATAATTTGACCATTTTTAAATTTGTGAGGATAAGAAAAACGTCCTACAATATGTTTATTATCATTTAGTTCGGGTCTGTTAGCGGTTTGACCATTATATGCACCCAACGCAAAAACACCATAGTCACCTGAGCCTTTTAGTCCACTTGATACCAATTCTGAAAACAAGGCTCTCTGAGCTTTAGGAGCCCAATAGAAGAAAACACCCATATCGCGTTCATTAGATACAGCACTATTAAAGGCATCATTTCTATCAAGAGTTAGACGATTTTGGCTTGATTGCATATTTTCAAAACCATAAGGAACCTTACTTTGTCCAATTCTAAATCTAAACTCGTTGTCTTTGTCTACACCTATGTCAAAGTATGCGTCGCGCAATTGTCCAAAATGTAAACTTGATGTAGAAACAGAACTCGCAAAATCGGGTTGTATATAAAAATAAACTTGTTTGTTGATTTGACCAAAAAAGATAATTCGCATACGTCTAAGAAAGAAGCCACCGTTTGCACCCCAAGAGCGATCACATTGTTCACAATTCAAATTTTGATTCGTTTCCAATAATCTATTGTAACGAACTTGTGCATAACCACGAATTTGAATGGATTCAAACCATTTTTTAGGCTTTATAGAATCTTGTCCAATAAAAATGTTTGAAGAAATCAAACAAAAAAAGAAAAACAAATTTTTTAACATAGAGTTGATATTTATGTAACTATAATTTAATATAGTGCAAAAATAGTTATCAAATAGTTAAACGGATGTTAAGTTAATGTTAAATAAAAAAAGCCCTCAAGTAATTGAGGGCTTTGATATTATGAAAAAAGATTATTATGATAAAGGAATTAGATAAATATTCTAAACAATAAATATAAACCTAAAGAAAGTATAATGGTTACCGGCAAAGTAAGAATCCAAGCCAAAGCAATACTTGTAATAGTATTTTTTTGTAGATTTTTGATACCACCTGTAGCCACCATAGAACCAGCAACACCCGAAGTCAATACGTGTGTAGTACTTACTGGCAATCCAAAATAGGTACTCAATCCAATAGTAGAAGCAGCTACAATTTCAGCAGTAGCACCTTGACCATAAGTCATATGAGTTTTTCCAATTTTTTCTCCAATTGTTACTACAATTCGTTTCCAACCAATAACCGTTCCAAAACCAATGGCTAAAGCAATCATCATCAAAACAGTATTTCCTGGATTTCCATCGGTATATGATTTTAAAAACTTCACTTCAGACTTTAAAACTTTTTTATCATCTTTTGACAATAAATCCTCATCTTTCATAGTATGGTCCAAGTCTTTTTGAATCGAAGTCATTCTTTTTCTCATTTTAAAGATACCTTTTTTTGTGGTATCGCTACGCAAAACAATATCGTTTTTAAGTTCTTCTACCGTTTTGATAGTTCCGCTAAAATGTTCATCCGTATTTTTTGAGGCCAAAACGGTTTGAATAGTAGTAAGATGTTTCATAGATTCTTCATTTGAAAAGTCCGATTTCAAAGCATATTTCAAAGGAAAAAATGTCATTAAAATAATCATAATCAATCCAAGTCCTTTTTGTCCGTCATTGCTTCCGTGAAAAAAGCTAACCATACTACAAGTACTAATTAATAGCGCTCGGATTCCTTTTGGCGGAGGCGTATTGGTGTTTACATCTTTAAATAACGCTTTCTTTTTCAAAAGTCTTCTAAGTATATATACAAGTATAATTGCAATAGTAAAACCAAATAAAGGTGAAATTAACATCCACTCTAAAACTTCAATTCCTTTTTCAAAAGGTTTTGAATCCAAAATATCTTTCACAGAACCACCATTTACTAGGAAAAAACCAACCATTGCGCCCAATAATGAACCAATCATTGTATGTGAACTAGAACAAGGAATTCCAAAATACCATGTTCCAAAGTTCCAAATAATAGCACTTACCAATACCGCCGCAACGAGTGCAATATTTTCATGAATACTCATATCGGCAATTTTTTCCATAGGTAATAATTGTACCATTTTTACGGCTACTTTCATTCCAAATAAATAAACGGAAAGTGCCATTCCAGCAAAATTTAGGAATCCAGACAAAAATACAGCCTGTTTTGCGGTTAAAGATTTTGTATAGATTACGGTAGCTACAGCATTGGCCGTATCGTGAAATCCATTAATAAATTCATAAATAAGAACAGTAGCTACACAAAATAGAAATAAGATAAGCAAACCTCCATCCAAGCTAGACATCATAGAGAAAAATTCCATAATTAATTAATTTAAGTTTTTTAAAATTAAACAAAAGTATATATATCAATGTTGTTTTAATGTTAAATAATTGTTAAGCCCAATTTTTTATTTTTTAAAAATGAAAAAAACGGATAATAACAAGAAAAAAAAACCTACAACATGGTTCCACCGGATAGATTCATTTTTGAAAAAAAACAATGTAAAACAAACAAAAACACCAATAGATATAGCCTCTTGAATAATTTTTAATTGCCAAAGATTGAATTTACCACCATTTTCAATAAACCCATATTTATTTGCAGGTACCTGAAAAATGTATTCAAATAAAGCCAAAATCCAACTAAATATAATTATAGAAAACAAGCCATATTTTTGAAAAATAGAAAAATTTCCATATTTCAAATGTCCATACCACGCCAAAGTCATAAAGGTATTGGAGATGACCAAAAGGATAATGGTAATGAATGGATTGGAAAACATTATTTACAAATAGATATTTTGTCTACTCTATTTTGATGTCTTCCTCCTTCAAATTCAGCATTTATGTATGCAGCTAAAATTTCTCCAGCTAATTCGGTAGAAACAAATCGTGCTGGAATACACAAGATATTTGCATTATTATGATGTTTTGCCAAAGCTGCAATTTCGGGAAGCCAAGCTATAGCCGCTCTCACTTTTTCATGTTTATTAGCAGTAATGGCTACACCATTAGCACTTCCACAAATTAAAACCCCAAAATCAACTTCATTATTTTCCACTTCAATCGCTACTTGATGAGCAAAATCAGGATAATCTACGCTTTCTAGAGAAAAAGTACCACAATCCTTAAACGAAAATTGGGTATCAAATTGTGTTTTGATAATTTCTTTCAACTCAAATCCAGCGTGGTCACAACCAATGGCAATTTTTTTCATACAAATAAATTAATTCTATTGAAATATGCTAATTTGGCAAAAATAATTTTTATTTTAGATATCACAAGAAAAATAATTCCATTTTTATAAATGATTTTTAATATTTTCGCATTCTTTATAAAAGAATTATGTCAAATAAACATGCAATCGTTTTTGGTGCAAACGGACTTGTAGGAAACGAGATAGTAAAATATTTGGTGGAAGACGACCGTTATGATAAAGTGACTTTGCTCAATCGAAGAAATATTGAAATTGAGCATGAAAAAATCACATTTGAATTTATGGACTTTAGAGATATCCACAAAAGCTGGGATATGATCAAATGTGATGATATTTTTTATTGTATTGGAACTACGATGAATAATGCTCGAAACAAAAATGAATTTTTTAAAGTAGAACATGATTATTGTATCAATATCGCCAAAATAGCAAATCATAATAAAGTAAAACAGTTTTTTTATATCAGTAGCAAAGGTGCGGATGCAAAGTCATGGGTATTTTATAATAAAACCAAAGGGCAGATAGAAGAAGATTTGATTAAAGTGGGATTTCCAGCATTGCACATTTTTAGACCTTCGGTATTGTTGGGAAAAAGAATAGAGTTTAGACTTATGGAATCTATAGCAAAAGGATTTTTAAAAATATTTAATTTTTTAATGGTAGGTTTTTTAAAAGAAATCAAAGCTATGCCAGCAACTCTTTTGGCCAAAACGATGATAGCTGTAGCACAAGAAAATAAAAAAGGAACACACATTTATACCAATAGAATGATACATGAGTATTTTAAAAAAAGTAAATAAAACATTACTTCTTTTTGTTTTTTGTGGTCTTTTCAATTCTATGGAGGCACAGTTTGAAAATATGGGAATGCGTATTACGTCTTCGGAGATGGAAACGGATATGATTAATGATTCAAACAACAATTATCTGAGACTCATGCTATGTGGCGACATTATTCACAACAAAGAATTATTCAACAAATATTCTACACGAGACGAATATAGAAATATTAGTTATAGACAATGGTTTAGACAAATAAAACCCTTTTTTTTCTTCAGCGATTTTGTGGTGGCTAATTTAAAAACCAATTTTCCCGATTTTAGTCCTTTAAGCAAATTAGAATATTCGGCGCCAGATGAATTTTTGGGCGAATTGAGTTATTCGGGATTTAACATTTTAATGATGGCCAATAATAGAGCTACATCGTTAAATGATAATCATAATTTCAAAACCCTCAACAAGTTGGATTTAATAGGATTTTATAGAGCGGGTTTGTATTATAATGAAATAGACAAAAAGAAAAATTTTCCATTAGTACTCGAAAAAAAAGATATAAGAATTGGTTTTTTGAACTATACAATGGATTCGACATTTTATGATTTTGGAGAAGAAAATGTCAATTTTTTTAGAATAGACAGTGTGCGAAAAGATATCCAAAGAGCCAAAGATATGCTGGTGGATTATTTAATTTTGTATATGGATTGGAAAGATTTTCCCGATTCTATGAAATTAGGACTCAATGTAGAACTGGTAAATTTGGGAGTAGATGTGATTGTAGGAACGGGTCAAAAAGGATTTACCACGGCAGATTTGTTAAATTTTTCGGGAGGCAGCAAAAAAATTATTGTAAATAATATTGGCGCAATTAATTCAGATAGCAATTCAAGAGAAACCAATAAGTCGGCAATAGTAGAGATTGTATTAAAAAAACACAAGCGCTCGAATCTCGTAAAACTTCACGATATGGGTTTTATTCCATTGTGGACTGTAAAAGACAACGAACGATTTGCGGTAGTGCCCATAAATAATATAGAAGAAAAACATATAAAAAATGTAGGAGTCAATTATATTCAGTATTCCAATATGAAAGTAGCGTTGACCGATTTGCGATTTGCTTTTTTTGATAAATTGCCAGAGCTACATTATGATTTTACAGATGAAATAGTTACCAATGTAGAGCAAACGGCATATATAAGAAAAACAATTGTTCAAGAACAACAAAAGTTGAACGAGAATATGATAGAAAAAAATCTTCAACAATATGTAGCTACCTTTGGACAGTTGCCGCCAACCGATAAGCGATATTTTATACCATACGAAGATCAACTAAAAATTTATGCACCTGTAAAGAAAAAGGTAGCCACAGACCCACTTGACCCCAAACATTTAAAAATAGATACTACCGACCAAGTAGCAGAAAATGGCATATTGAATGTAAGAGCAAACAAAACATTTTATACAAGAGAAAAAGATACCACTACGCCATTGACAAAAGAAGAAATTAGAAAAAGAGATTCTATTAAAAAATATGAAGAACGTTTTTATGTAAAAGATACGTTGGCAGAATATAAAGCCAAATTAAAAAGAATAAAAGCAGAACAAAAAAGAATAAAAGACAGTATTTATAAAGCATCGATAGACCCTAATTATATTTCAAAAACCGTTCCTGTATTTGAACCTAAAGGTGCTGAGATAGATTATAAAAAACGTGAAGAAGAAAAAACGGGTGTTTTTACTACAACAGCCACTATAAATGTGCCTAAAGAATCGTCAAAGAAAGCTGAATTTCAACCTGAAATAGAAGAAAAAAGTCCTGTAAAAGAAATAGAGGAATATTTTATGGTACAAGTATATAGTATGAAAAAAAATACAGCAATAAATCTTGATAAGCTTCCGTTTTTGGCAGGATATGAAGTTAGGTTTGAAGAAGGACATTATAGATATTATATAGGACGAACTCGTTCGCCATTATTAGCTATAGAAATGTGTAAATCTATTATTTCAAAAGGAATTTCGGATGCTATGGTGGTAAAGTATACCGATGGAAAAAGAAGTATTTATAAATCTGATTTTTAGATATGATACTATTAAAAGAAAATTCGGATTTGATAAAAATGGTCTTTGTTTATAACATTGGAAGGCATATTGAATCAAAAAAACTACAAGCACAATTGTCAGCCCAGATTTTTAAGAAAGGAACCAAGCACAAAACTGCGTACCAGCAAAACGAAGCCATTGATTTTTTTGGGGCATCAATAGAAATTTATGCTTCGCCATTATTCATTACGGTAGAGATGTATGTGTTAGAAAAACATTTTGAAAAAACCGTGCCTTTATTTTTTGAGACACTGTATGAGTTAGACATAAATGATAACGAATGGCAAATTTTGGTAAATCAAAATATTGAAGAGCTCAAACAACAAGACCTTCAAAATGATGTAAAAAGCGATAAAGAAATTTCGGAAAAAATTTATGGATCAAATTCTATTTATGGATATTATAGCAAGCCAGCGGACTATGAATTTATTCAAAAACAAGAAGTTTTAGAATTTCACAATCAATTTTTTAAAAATGCAAGGCCCGAAATTTTTATTTCTGGAAATATCAATAAAAACAATATTAGTTGTGTAGAGAAACAAATAGAAAAGTACAATTTAACCCAAAAATTCGATTTATATAAAGAAATTCCCTCTTGGCAGCATTCACAGGAATTTATCAATTTGCCCGAAAAAGAAAAGGTAAATCAAAATTCAGTTAGATTAGGCACTGTTGTGCAATACAATCAAATTGACCAATGGTTTTCGTATGAAATTTTAAATATGGCGTTGGGCGGACATTTCCAGTCGGAGCTAATGAAAGAAATAAGACAAAACAAAGGATATACGTATGGTATTTATTCTTATTTAATGCCATTTCCAAATTTTGCTACTTGGATTATTGCATTTGAAACAGCCCCAAAAAACATTTCACCAGCAGTAATTGAAATAAAGAAGATTTTTGAGCGTTTCTATAAAAATGAAAAAATAATAAATGAAGCTAAAAAACAACTTTATGGTCAGTGGATTCGAAGTACAAATAGCACAATGAACGAATTGGCATATTATGTTAAATTTTATAAAATGGGAATGGATTATGGAGCATACAAACAAAAAATATCAAACTATAACGATTTTCAAATAGAAAATAAAGAAAAGGAAGTTTTTAATTTTGAAAAAATGATAAAAGTAATCATATAATGAATTGGAAGCAAATGATTTTATTGTTGACAATTTGCATTCGAGTAAATGCACAGCAATACGATGCCCCAAAATTGATATGTGTTCAAAAAACAACAAACCAAAATATAATTACTTGGGAACTTCCCAATGTGTCGTGTGGCACATTTAATGGATACAAACTTTTTCATTCAACCAACCTTTCGGGACCTTATACCCTGCTTCAAACCGAGACAACGGCATCGGTAAATACCTACACACATTTAGGAATTTCTCCCACATTGACTCATTATTATTATATGGAGTCCGATTTTAATTGTGGTGCACAAACTTCAAAAAAATCAGATACGCTTGATAATTTGGCTATCCAAAAACCAGAAATTATTAAAGTAACCATAGAAAATAATAGACCGGTTGTGTATTGGACGGCAAGCACTCAAAACAAAGTTTGGGGCTATCCCGTTCTGATTCCACAAGTACGAATTTTAGACACCGTAGAGGGAATCAATAATTCAAAATATATAGATACCAGTACAGATGCCTCTAAAGAAGTTTTGGTATATGCAGTAGCCGCTATGGATAAATGTGGAGGAATCAACGGTACAAGTTCTAGCTCATTTGGACAATCCCCCGTTTTACTAAACAAAGTAGACGACAATTGTAAAGGTACAATAAATCTAAGCTGGATTGGATATAAAGGCTGGCCAAATGACAAAGTAAAAGAGTATCAAATTTTGGTAAATAAAAACAACACAGGATATCAAGCAATTGCTACACACACCTTTGACAACACGTCGTTTATTTATAATGAATTCAATTATGGAGACAGTTTGTGTATAAAAATAAAAGCAACACACCCAACAAATGATACCATAATTTCTTATTCAAATGAATTTTGTTATCGTTCGGAAAAAATTCAAAAACCAAATTTATTGCAAATCATCAGTGCAAGCTATATTTCTCCAACAGCTACAAAATTGACGTGGTTTTGCGACAGTTTAGCTCAATATCAATCCTTTGGTTTTACGGTTAATAATAAGCGTTCTGGGGATCTGTTTAATTCTTTTTCTGTAGCAAATCCCACAAAAGAGGGAGGAGGATTTTATTCGTATACAGATAATGCGGCACCTACATCAGGTCAACACGTCTATTCAATAGCTTTCTTAGATAAATGTAACGAAAGTACGGAAGGAATAGAAACAAACACGGTTTATTTATCAGCAAAACAAACAGGCTTGTTTAGCAATTTTTTAGAATGGACAAAGCCCATTGCGCCAGAATCAAAAACGGTATATACCATAAGAGGACAAAGATTGTTTGTACAAAAAGAGGGAGGATCCTTTCAGTTGTTAAAAGATTTTTTGAATGTGAATACGTTTGAATTTGATCATTCTATTGAAAATGATATAAATACATCGGGTAGTTTTTGTTATAAATTAGAAACCGATATTTCATTTGATACCACTACAGAATTGAAAAACAAGACGTTTACCATTACGTCTACGTATGCTTGTGTTACGGATAGAACCATTGTTCATATTCCCAATGCGTTTAAAATCAACGGCGTTAACAATACCTTCAAGCCATTCTTTGTGTTTTGGTCTAATTTTAGTTCATATAATATGAAAATTTTTAATCGATGGGGGGTTCAAATATTTGAGACAAACGATCCCTTTCGCGGATGGGACGGCACCAACAAAAAGGGAGAAATGTCTGACGAAGATAGCTATATGTATGTAATTTCTTATATAGGAAATGATAATAAGCTACAAACAAAAACAGGCAATGTTATTTTGCTTAAATAGGGTTTACGGATTAATATTAGTCTAAAAGATCAACGCTTGAAGTGCCTATTCTTTCGGCATCTGCATTAATTAAACTTATAGCAAAATCTAACGTTTTTATACCACCCGAAGCTTTTATTTTTATAGAAGGAGAGAGTATTTTTCTTAAAAAAGAAACAATCTCAATAGTACAACCACCAAAATATCCCGTACTCGTTTTTACAAAATCTGGTTTTACTTCGTTCGCAATTTCACAAATGGATAAAATTTCATTTTCGGAGAGGCAAGAGGTTTCTATAATCCATTTAGAGGTTACATTTTTTTGCTTACAAAGGTCAATTAAATATGCGGCTTCAATTTTTATATCGTTAAAATCTCCGTTGGAAACCATATTTCTATTGATAACAAAATCGATTTCTTCTGCACCATTATCAATCGCTTCTTTCAACTCGGCAATTTTGCTTTTTGTAGTATGGTTTCCATTGGGAAAACCAATTACGGTGCAGGTTTTAATATCTGAATTAACTAGCTCTTTTTTTACTATTGAAACATAAAACGGTGAAACACAAACAGCGGCTACATTTTTGTCAATCGCAACAGTGCATAAATCTAAGATGTTTTCTTTAGATGCCGCAGGATTCAAAAGGGTTAAGTCAATATTCGGTGCTATCGATTTCATATTTTAAAAATAGATTTGACAACAAAGGTATAAAAACCAAGTTTAAAGAGGACTTTTAAAAAATTGGTGAACGAAAAAGAAAGCCCCGAATAGTTATAAAGAGTGTATTTTTGTATAAAAATATTAAAAAATGAGAAATTTGATTGTTTTGGGAATAATTGTTTTGTCTTCTTGTCAAAATGAATCACCACAAAAAACAGAAACAACGATTACAGAAGCACCAGATGGAAAAACTATATATAAAGAAAGATGTGTGTCGTGCCACGGAACCGATGGAAAACTTGGTTTTGCGGGAGCAAAAGATTTGACAGCAAGTAAAAAAACACATCAGGAAATAATTAATCAAGTGATGAACGGAAAAGGAGCAATGACCCCTTTTAAAAATATCTTGAGAGAAGATGAAATAGATGCTGTGAGTAAATATGCAGTAGAATTACAAAAAAAATAGAAATGAAAACATATCGTTCAATCGGCTTAATGAGCGGGTCTTCCCTGGATGGACTTGATATTTGTTTTTCAGAAATTTTTTCAGAGGAAAATGATAAGTACCGTTTTAATATTATAGATGCTACCACTATTTCGTATCCACAAGAAATTTATGAAAAACTAAAGAACTGTAGAACGCTTCCATCGCTTGAGTTATTGGCACTGGACAATATGCTTGCTCATTTTTTTGCAATACAGATACAAAACTTTATAAGCACACAATCCTCTAAAGAAATAGACTTTGTTGTAAATCACGGACACACCGTTTTTCATTTTCCAAAGGATGGAATTACACACGCAATTTGTAATCATCAAAAACTAGCGCAATTGTTGAAAACAAGGGTTTTGGGCAATTTAAGAAATAAAGATGTAGCCTTGGGGGGACAAGGAGCACCTATTGTTCCCGTTGCAGATAAATATCTTTTCCCCGAACATAAATACTGTTTAAATTTAGGAGGAATCTGTAATATTTCCGAAAAGAAAAACAAGGAAATAGTTAGTTTTGATATAGGCGTATGCAATCAAGCATTGAATTATTATGCACAATTATTGGGCAAAGAATATGACGAAAATGGACTTTTGGCATCAAAAGGCTCGATTTATTTTCCCCTTTTCGAATCCTTAAATCAAATAGATTTTTATAAAGATAAAGGCTCAAAAAGTATAGACAATGGAATGTTTTTGAATATTATCAAACCATTGGCAGATCAGTATCCGCTTTCTATTAATGATATTTTAGCTACAATGGTCGAACATATTGCTTTCCAGATTTCACTTACGCTTTCAAATAATTCATTGGATAAAGTTTTGGCTACAGGTGGCGGAGCGTTTAATTCATTTTTAATGGAACGAATTCAAAGCCATACATTGTGTCCGATAGAAATACCAAAGCCACAAATTGTTAATTTTAAAGAAGCGCTTGCTATGAGTTTTTTTGGAGTCAGAAATCTTGAAAAAAAGGTAAATGTCTTTGCATCAGTTACGGGAGCCTCCGAAGATTCAGTAGGAGGAGTTTGGTTTGAATAATTTTTAAAACTTAGCTGAAGGAATTATTTTTAAAGTATTAATCATTCGTTCATATTGCTGATGCGTAAAACTAGACCTACAAACCCCATAATTACTCATAAAATTTTCCAACAAGGGTTTATAGTATTGATTATTGGCATCTTTATTCGTACCCAAAAATTGACAAAGAGAGTTTGAATAGATACCGTTGGGATCGGCAGGTGTATCACAAACAAAGTCTCCAGCACTAGAACAATTAGATCCATCCACTTTTTCGCCAGGTTCGTAGGTGTTGAAAAGTCCAAAAAAATGGCCAAATTGATGAACCCATTCTATCGTTGTAGCTGTTTTCGTCAAAACAATTAAGTCTTTTGAAGAAAAAGAAATACCCGATTGTGTAGCAAAACCACCGTTATCGTTAGGAGAGGAAAAAGCTACTAAAAAAACATTGATATGTCTTGGCTCGGCAAATAAGGCCAAAGTTTCTGTTTTAAGTTTAAATTCGTCCCAATCATCAAAGTTATAATTTTCGATATATCGAATGTCACATATATTAAATTGAACGCAAATTGGTTTCCATTCTTGATTCAAACGAGCAATGGATTGATTCAAATCGCTAAGATTATAATTAGTAAAACCAAACCTATCTTTAACTATATGAACAACAACACTATAGTTTCTATCCACACACTCAAGACTTTTTTGCTCTTGAGAAAAAGCAAAAACAGAGACAAAAAATAATAAAACGGCAAGGATGATAGCTTTCACAAAAAAAAATTAATATACAAAAATAAGAAAATTGTTTTATTTTTGATAAAAATTCTAAGAAAGTAGGATATAAAATATGAAAACTGTTGTTTTTCTATCTTGTTTATTTGTGATTGGTCAGCAGCTATATTCTCAGGCGTCGCCGTCTAGTGGATGTGCACCTTTAAATGTTTCATTTACACCTCCAGCGGGTATGACTACCTATTATTGGGAATTTGGCGATGGTTCGTCTAGCGAATTGTCCAATCCTTCTAATACTTTTCTTCAACCTCAAGGATATACCGCTACCCTTAGGGCTTGCAAAACCTGTCCAGTGGTTTCTTCATACTCGGTATCTGTTTCCCCAAAACCTACAATAACGGTTCCCTCAGATTTCAAAGGATGTTCGCCTCTTTCGGTTAATATTTCCCCAAACATTTCGCTTCCGCCAGCGGTAAGTATTTCTAGTTTGAAATATATCTTTGGCGATGGAGGATCGGCTACTACTTCGGGAGGAGGCTCACAAAGTCATACCTATACAGGAAACGGAAATTACAACCTAGGTTTTGAGCTCAAAACCTCTCCTATTAGCTCCAATTGCGACGTAACGGTAAGTATTCCCAGCAAAGTAAAGACTTCTACTATCTTAGGTCAAATTGCAGGAAATCCTGCTGTGGAATGTACAATTCCTACGTCTATATCTTTTTCAAGCAATCTAAGCAATACTGTACCAATTACATCCTATCAATGGAATATTGATGGAAATATGAGTTCATCACAAAGTCCTCCTAGCGTTCAGTTTAATGCTTATGGAGTCAAAAATGCATCCCTAACCGTTGAGGATCAAAATTCCTGTAGCAAAACGTTTAATACTTCGGTAGAAATAATAGAAAATAATTTGACAAAAATTATAGCACCCGATACCATTTGTGTCGACATTTTTACATCGGTTAGCCACGATGCAAACAGTAGAGTATCTAATACGTGGAATTTTTTGGGCGCTACGTCCACGGGTTCTATTTCTTCCAATTTATCAGGCGTTTCGTATAATACACCCGGCATCAAAAATATTTCGGTTACCACAAGAGTTAATGGCAAATGTCCAAAAACCGTTTCAAAAACAGTTGTTGTTTTAGACCAAAAAATTAAATATAAAATTGTACCAATACCCTTGTGTAATAAAAAAAATACATTCATCGTAGAATACTTAGAACCCAATATTGTAGATGAAATTTCATGGATAAAAATGCCAGAAAATTTGGTCTTAAGCACAAAATTAAAAGACACATTAACCTATACTTTTAATTACGATACCATCACGTGGAAACAACCGAAGTCAAATATTGCTATAAAGGTAAAAACAAAATTTGGCTGTACACTCTATTTTGATTCTACCTTTTTTCATCCATTGATAGCACACGTAGCACCAACAAAAACAGATGGTTGTGCGCCGCTAAATGTAGGTTTTTTTGACAGAACCAATCTTTACAACCCGCCACATATTATTACAAAATGGGAGTTGATATATGGAGATGGATCACCAAAAGAAACATACACCTCTTTTCCCGACACCATTTATCATACCTATAACAATCCGGGTAGGTATAAATCTATGATGATTACAACCAATAATTTTGGCTGTATAGATACGACCTATATAACAGAAATTCGTGTAGGCAAAACCCCAAACGCCAATTTTTCTATAAATTTGAATGGAGGCTGCGCTACAGACCCCAATACGGCAATAGTGCTTAATAGTTTAATTCCTGCATCAGACTCGGCACAAGTTATTAAATATTGGGCGGAGGGATTTCAGTGTTTTAATCAACCAAATCTAACGTATCAACCTAGAAAAAAGGTCGGCATTCAAACGATTACGATGGAGGCGTCCAATCACGATTGTTTTTCTACCATTACAAAATCAATTTATATAAAAGGCCCATCGGCAAAGATTCAAACTGTATTGAATTGTGATTCGGGCAAAAAAGTGAAGTTTAAAAATTTGAGCGAACAAGCTACTTCTTTTGAATGGGACTTTGACGGATTGGGAACCAGTATCGATAAAGAACCCTCTTTTACCTTTCCTTCAGATGGAGATTATCAAGTGATTTTAAAAGCCAAAAATGATACGAATTCTTGCCTTCCTGCATTTGATACGATTATGGTTAAAATTCAAACACCACTTGCAAAATTTGACAAGGATTCGTTTATTTATTGTGTTTCAGAAAAAAACAAATTAATTTCAGCTAATCTATCATCTGGATTTGTAAGCGATGGACAAAACGCGGGCTTTCTATGGGAATTTTTTCCAGATACTATTCCAAAAAGAACAAAGACTTCGGCTATATTATATGACTATAAAGATACGTTAACCAAAAATGTAATTTTATCGGTAAGAAATTATATGAATTGTATTCATAAAGATACGGCTTTGTTCATAATTGATAGTATATATGCTACTCCAAAAATTGATTCAGGATTTTGTTCAAAAGACACCGTTAAATTTTTAAGTAATATAAAATCAAGGTTTCCTCTAGTTTTTAACCGCTGGTATTTTGGCGATGGCGATAGTGCTACAATGACCGATAACGACACCTTTCATATTTATAAATCATCCATTATCCCTACTTTTACAACAAAATTAGAGGCCAAAAATATTTATGGATGTAAAAACATAACGTATAAATTAATCAATAAAAGAAATTTTGATTTAACGCTTGACCCCGTTTCAAAAAACCTCTGTTTGGGCAAAGATTCTATTATAAAAATTAAAAGTAAGGTTACTTTTCCGGGGGAAGTTAAATGGCGTTTTGCTCCATTAGACACACAGATGGGAAAAGAAATAGATAGAAAATTTTTGGCGCTAGGAACATACAATATCCAAATTACAGCAATAGATTCCGCATTTAAAAATTGTGTAGACACCGTTAGAGAAATAATAACAGTAAGACAAAAACCAAAACTCGCTATTTTGAGCGACAAAGACACTTTAGGCGCTTTTTGTAGTCCTTTTTCGCTAACATTACTTCATTTTGATACAAATAACTCGGGCGTAATTTCGAGTACCATTAAGTGGAACATTGTCAATATTTTGGGTACCGAGAATTTTGCGGTTCCTTCACCTACCACAACGATGCCACAAGGTCAAAACATAGTAAAACTAACTGCGTCAAATGCATATTGTGCCGATACCACAGAACGGTCATTTAGAATCTTTGATACCAAAGGAAAAATGACTATTGACAAAAATAACATTTGTAAATACGACAGCATAGAGTTTAAAATTTTAGATACGGCCGATGTTTATAAATTTAGTATTGACTTTGGGGATGGAACCTTTGATTCCATTGCGCCTATAAGGCATCAATACATGTTTGTTCCGCTTTCTGGGTCTACCAAAGCCAAGATTAGCTTTTTTGCAAAAGATGGTTTGTGCCAATCCAAACCCTTTGATACCACAATCAACATTAGGGAAGTATATGCAAATTTTGGTAGAAATTTCAATGGAGACACCTCTATATGTTTTGCTCCGTTTCATATAAAAGATAGTTCGTCCAATGTTAATAATTATTTATGGGATTTTGGCGACGGAACCACGTCAAATATCAAAGAACCAGGATATCACAATTTTCCGAAACCCGGAAGTTATTGGATAACGCTGAAAACGGCCAACAACCAATTTGGTTGTAAAGACTCTTTTTCTAAACACGTAATATTATATCCGTTACCTAAATCAAATCCAACCAACGACACCATTTGTAAAGGAGACACAGCATTTTTAATTCAGAAAGATACCGTCGCAAACACAAGCTATTATTGGGAACCACGATCAAAATTTCTGTTAAATCCTAGTTGGAGAACGATGACCGTGTCAGATACTTCGTTTGAGTTTAAGGCTATTGCAGTAATTGATAGTTCGGGATGTGCCGATACCGCTTCTTCAAGGGTGTTGAAAGTGATTCGTCCTATGCCAAGCGTAACGTTTGATACAACAATAGCTCAGGGTGCTGATGTGATTCTTCCGTTTGAACGATATGATTCTTATGCCGCTTTTTGGAAGCCCGATAGTTTTTTGACCTGTACCAATTGCTCGTATCCAACGGCAAAATATGTATTGAACGAGATATTTTATGAAGTAGATGTTAAAGAAACGTTATTGAACTGTTTTACAAATAAATCAACCTTTCACATCAAAATTTTTGAAGATATTATTGTCAATGCACCTACGGCCTTTACGCCAAATGGAGACGGGAATAATGACATTTATTATGCAAGAGGATTTGGAATCAAAAAGCTACAATCCTTTAAAATATACAATCGATGGGGTCAGCTTTTGTTCTTTTCAGAGGATGAAAATAACGGATGGGATGGCTATTACAAAGGTTCGCTTCAAGCACAAGATACCTATTTTTATACCATTGTAGGGGAATCGTACATTCCGGGCAAACTTGTAAAAAAAGAAGGAAATTTCTTGTTATTAAAATAAAAATTAATATTTTTGTAAACAAAATAAAATTAATATGAAAAAATTAACAACAACACACAAATCTATAATCGTATTTTTTGCTTTAGAAACGCTTTTGATTTTTTTAGGAGGACTTTTTAAAGTTTTACATTTACCAATGGCAAATGAAATGTTAATTGTACCTATGGTTTTAATGTTTATTTCAATTGCAATTTTTTGGGTTGTCGCAATTGTTCAAATGTTAACAAATACCTTTGAAAACAAAGTGATATGGCTTTTTTTAATGTTTATTTTTCCATTTGCCACGCCCTTTATTTTTTTATTAACAAAAGACGAAAGAATCAAAACGGCTTAGAAAAGCTCTTTTACTTTGTCAATCGGGCGCGCCAAAACAGCCTTGTTGCCAATGATTACAATGGGGCGTTCAAGGATGCTTGGATTTTCAGAAATGGCTTGAAGCCATTCTTCGTTTGACAAATGTTTATCTTCAAAAGATTCTTTAAATACTTTGTCTTTTTTTCGAAGCAATGCCGTAGCCTCTAGCCCAGATTTTTGTAATATATCTTTTAATTCATCCACAGAAGGCGGATTGTGAATATAATTTCGTATTTCTACTTCAAATTGATTTTCTTTCAAAATGTCTAAAACATTTCGGCTGGTGCTACAAACATTATTGTGAAAAATAATGGCTTTTTTCATTTATAAATTTCTTTAAATTATTAAAAAACCAAAAGTATGAACTTTTTTTAAATCAAAGATGTTTTTAAATAAAAAAGTAAAGAAAAATATGTATCCAGAAGAATTAGTAGCGCCAATGCGCCAAGAATTAGTAGATATGGGGTTCAAAGAATTGAAGAATGCTCAAGAAGTGGACGATATATTAGAAAAACAAACAGGAACTACTTTTTTGGTAGTTAATTCTGTATGTGGATGTGCGGCGGGAGCGGCTCGTCCGGGCGTAAAATGGGCATTGAAAAATACCGAAAAAATGCCAGATAATTTGGTAACGGTATTTGCAGGAGTAGACACCGAGGCTGTTCAGCAAGCTAGGTCGTATACGATTCCATATCCACCATCATCTCCTTGTATGGGTTTGTTCAAAGATGGCGAATTGGTTCATTTTGTAGAGCGTCATCAAATTGAAGGAAATATGGCAGATAATATTGGAATGCATTGGAAAAAAGTGTTTGAACATTTCTGTTAAGAATTTTTTATAATAAACATTAGAAAGGCAATTTGTAGTAATACAGATTGCCTTTTTTATTTAATCTAGCTTGTGGTATATAGTATTTTTCCATAAAATATATTTGATAGAACAAAAAAAAGGCTGGTTTTTTTATTTTTAAATTAGTTTTGTACATCGTATAAATATTGAAGAAATGGACGCAGTAAACAAGTTATTAGAAAAAAGAGCATTAGCTCAATTAGGCGGTGGTCAAAAAAGAATAGACTCGCAACACGCAAAGGGAAAGTTGACGGCGAGAGAGCGTATCGAATTGCTTTTGGATTCGGGAAGTTTTGAAGAAATTGGAATGTTTGTAGAACACAGATGTACCGATTTTGGTATGGAAAATGAAAAATATTTGGGCGACGGTGTCGTTACGGGATATGGAAATATTGATGGAAGATTGGTGTATGTATTTTCACAAGATTTTACTGTTTTTGGCGGTTCTTTATCAGAAACCCACGCCGAAAAAATATGCAAAATTATGGATTTAGCGGTTCAAAATGGAGCGCCCGTAATTGGTTTAAATGATAGTGGTGGTGCAAGAATTCAGGAAGGGGTTCAGTCTTTGGGAGGCTATGCCGATATTTTTTATCGTAATACAAGAGCCAGCGGTGTTGTGCCACAAATTTCGGCCATTTTGGGTCCGTGTGCAGGTGGAGCGGTTTATTCTCCAGCGATTACCGATTTTATTTTTATGGTGGAAAAATCTAGTTATATGTTTGTAACTGGACCCAACGTAGTTAAAACCGTAACGCACGAAGATATCACCAGCGAAGCTTTGGGTGGAGCAGAAACCCACGCATCTATAAGCGGCGTTACGCATTTCAAAGTTGCCAACGAAGTAGAGTGTATTCAAGGAATTAGAAAATTGATGTCGTACATTCCACAAAATTGTGAAGACACACCAATAGATTATGAGTTTAATATCGGCGATGAAACAAGAAAAGAACTCAGCGCTATTATTCCTGCCAATGCAAATCAACCCTATGATATGCACGATGTAATCAACGGAATTATTGATGCGGATAGCTTTTTTGAAGTACATAAAGATTGGGCAGAAAACATTATTTGTGGATTTAGTAGAATCGGTGGAAAAAGTATAGGAATCGTTGCTAATCAACCGAGTAGTTTGGCGGGCGTATTAGACATTAATTCTTCCAGAAAAGCAGCGCGTTTTGTTCGTTTTTGTGATGCATTTAATATTCCTTTGTTGACATTGGTGGATGTACCGGGATTTTTGCCGGGCAAAGATCAAGAGTGGCAAGGAATTATTACCAATGGCGCAAAATTGTTATACGCATTTAGCGAGGCTACCGTTCCAAAAATTACGGTAATTACTCGTAAAGCATACGGAGGAGCCTATGATGTGATGAACTCAAAACATATTGGAGCGGATATGAATTATGCTTGGCCGTCGGCAGAAATTGCGGTAATGGGCGCAAAAGGTGCAGCAGAAATCATTTTCAAAAATGAAATTTCAGCATCGAGCGACAAAGAGGCTACGTGGAAAGAAAAAGAATTGGAATATACCGAAACCTTTGCCAATCCATATAAGGCCGCAGCCAGAGGATTTGTAGATGAAGTAATTTTGCCAGAAGATACCCGAACCAAATTGATCAAAGCATTCAAGATGCTAGAAAATAAAGTGGTTAATCTTCCTAGAAAAAAACACGATAATATTCCTTTGTAAAAATAGTGAGAGCCGTTGATTTTTCAGCGGCTTTTTTATTTTGTCAAAGAATGTTAATTTTATAAACCTAAATCAAATAGATTGGTCTAATACATCGTTATTGCTTATAAAAATCTAAAATATGAAAAATCTTTCTTTTTCTCTTGCTTTTTGCTTTTCGTTTTTCAACGCATTTTCACAGCCCTATAACTATGAGGCAAAATGGAAAGAAATTGAAAAAAAAGAAGAAAAAGGCGAATTCAAATCCAATTTGAATTTAATCAATGAACTTTTGGTGCAATCCAGAAAAGATAAACAAGATGCACATACGATAAAAGCCTTGTTTTTTCAGTCTAATATTTTCTATGAAACCCTAGAAGAGAAAGAAGAGCCAGAACTGGTTATTGTTAAAAATTTCACACAAGAAATAGCACAAAGCAATGGCGTAAAAAAAGCGTTATTACAAAACATTTTGGGGCAGATGTTTTATCAATATTATAACAGCAAACAATGGCAAATACAAAATAGAACAAAGGTCGCGGGTAAAGTTACCGATTTTAGAGAATGGACAAAACGAGATTTTTATGAGCAAATAGACAGCCTGTATAAAAACTCCATTCAAGATAAAAACAAATTGTTTGAAGCCTCTTTTGCGGAATGGAAAGAAATTATCAGCCCCAAAGAAATCAATGAACTCAAACCGACGCTATATGATATGATGCTTTGGAATATGTCATTTTTTTATCAAGAAGATCATTTTGGATTACAAGATAAAGAAGAAGCGTTGAACAAACAATGGCTCAATGAAAAAAGATATGAACTCGCGCAAATGCATCGTGCCAAAGACAATATTGCAACATCCTTGAACTGGCGAATGGCTGGTATTGAAAAAAACCTATCCAATATTGGAGAATTAACCCAATTAGCGATGGAATATCCCCAAGAAGATTTTAATGCGGCCATTTATGCTGAAATAGCTAAAATATACACAGCTACCGACAAGGAAAAAGCTTTAAAAATTTGTAGAGAAACAATTCAAAAACACCCAAAATCAAAATGGCTACAGAATATCAAAGAAGTCGAAAAATCGATACTTTGGCCTTGGGCAACCCTAAAAATGGAACAAACGGAATTACCCAATCAACCCATTCCCATTTTGATTACTCATAAAAATATCAATAAGGTTTTTGTTCGTATTTATAACTTGACTGAAACGCCAAATACAATAAATCAAAAAAGGTTTAATACTGAAAAAAATAAGATAAACACTAATGGAACCATTGAACGTACCGTTTCATTTACCTTAAAAGAATTTCAAGATTATCAAGAACATAGGGCAATTTATAAGTTAGATGGACTTAGTGCTGGAAATTATGCAATTGCTATTTCCAACAACGAAGCCTTTGAAGCGGATGATGACAAAAACTTTGTTAATTATTCAGAATTTCAAGTTAGCAAAATACTGGTTTTAGAAAATGAAAGTTCTGAAAATGAAGAGAACAGTAAATTATTAAAAATGCACTTCGTCGATAGAAAAAGTGGTGCGCCACTAGCCAATCATACGATTGACTTTTATAAATTTAGAACAAAAATAACATCACAAAAGACAGATTACTTGGGTTTTTTAAACATTCCTTATGAAAAATTAGGTCTTAATCTCAATCAATATCACAATAATCAATACTGGATTTATGACCAACCATATAAAGAAATGATAAATCTTGGAAATAAATATTTCAGCCATTATTATAGACAAGAACCAGAAATAAAAACGAATGCAGAAATTTTCTTAGATAGAGCCATTTATCGCCCAACTCAAACGGCTTATTTTAAAGCCATTGTGTATAGTAAATTTAAAAACACGGCCAATATTCTTAAAAAGAAAACACTTAAAGTAAAACTTATCAATGCGAATTATAAAGAAGTCGCTTCTTTAGATTTGACGACAAACGATTTTGGCTCGATTAACGGAAGTTTTATTTTGCCAAAAGATGGCGTAACGGGAGAATTTAGAATTCAAATTAAAGATATTAATGATGAAAATGGAGAAATTTCAAGCAAAGATTTCAAAGTAGAAGAGTATAAACGACCAAAGTTTGAAGTGAAAATGGATGAATACAAAGAGAATTATAAATTAGACCAAAAAATATCCATTTCTGGACAGGCACAGGCTTTTTCGGGTGCCAGAATCACCGATGCCAAAGTAAAATATCGAATTGTGCGAGAGGAACAATTTTTCTACGAAAGACCTTGGGGATTTTGGAAAAGAAGTTATGGATATTATCATCGAGCATCAAAAACGGAAGAAATAGAAAAAGGAGAAACCAAAACCGACGGAAAAGGAAATTTTACTATTTCGTTTGAAACAAAAACAAGCGAGCCAAGAAAGGAGTTGCCACGAAGTTATTCATACACGCTTTATGTAGATGTAACGGATCTAAATGGAGAAACACAATCAACAGAGAGTAATGTTGTGGCGGGAGATGTGCCGCTAAAGTTGAGTATTGTAGGAGGAAAAACATTTTCAACTCAAAATTGGAAAAAGCTAAAGATTCGCTCAGAGAATTTGAACGGACAGCAAGTTATGACAAAAGGATCGTTAAAGATATATCAACTTATAGAACCGAATAGAACAATAAAACCCAACCCTTTGGGAGAAGATGCAGACTATCAATCGATGGATGAATCTACGTTTGTTCAAAATTTTCCATTTGAAATGTATGACAAAAATAAACAAGCTTCAGAAAACTGGGAGCGCAAGCTTGTTTTGGAAGTTCCTTTTGACACTAAAATTTCAGATACGGTTTCGCTAAACTTTAAAAATCTAACAGCAGGAAAATTTATTGCAGAAGCATCTACTCTATATGAAAAAGACACATTTACAATATCGGCGGAATATGAAATCAAAGATGAAATAACAAAAAGAGTTTTAAATCACGAGTTGTTAACGGTTAATAAAGATAAATCTTTTTATGAAATAGGCGATTTGGCAAGGGTTACGTTTCATTCGGGAATGGAAAAAGGAATGATCTATATAGGGCTTTCTTCCGATAATCAATGGAAAGAGACAAAAGCCATTCCGCTACAAAATGGGACAGCTATATATGAATTTCCTATCAAAGATGGATATGATATAGGGACTTATTTGAACTATTATTTTGTCAGTGAAAATACGATGATCAATCAACAAGAAAATATCGCTGTGTTTTCAAAACAAAATTATGATTTAAATATAAGTACCAAAACTTTTAGAAATAAATTGTTGCCAGGCGCAAAAGAAATTTGGGAAATGACCATTTCGGGAAAAGATAAAGAAAAAGTGTTTGCTGAAGTATTAGCAACCATGTATGATGCCAGCTTGGATAAATTTGCAATAAACGAAATTAATTTTCATCCGTTTGATTATCACAATTATAATAATTTAAGTTTTTATAACGCGCCATTTATTAATAGAAAAATTGATTATTTAAATTCTTTATCTCGCTACCCTCACAACTACTTCCCCTCATTTATTTCAGAAAAATACAATCAAATCAATTTCTTTGGATTTCATTTTGGGGAAAACTACAGAAGAGATCGTATGATGTATAAAAGTATGGCAATGTCAGCAGCACCAATGAATAATATAATAGATACCTATATCCCAAAAGAATCAAATGTAATTAGTCTTGAAGATAATAAAGTTAGAAAAGAAAATAAAAAGCCATTATTAATAGATAATTCTAAAGAAGACCTCTCACAAGTCAAAATCCGCACGAACCTCAACGAAACCGCTTTTTTCTTTCCTACTTTGATGACAGATGCGGAGGGAAATGTAAAAATTCAGTTTACGTCACCCGAAGCCTTGACCAAATGGAAATTTCAGCTATTGGCTCATACAAAGGAGCTTGAGTACGGTCTATTCAAAACTGAAGTCCAAACTCAAAAAGACCTTATGGTGGTTCCCAATGCGCCTCGTTTTCTTCGTGAAGGCGACCAATTGACATTTAGCTCAAAAATATCGAACGTAAGTGATAAAAACCTAACGGGCGAAGTGGAGCTTCAATGGTTCGATGCGTTTACAATGAAACCAATCGATTCGGACTTTGGCAATACAAATGCTCGCAAAACATTTGAAGTCAAAGCAGGTGAAAACACAAATATCGACTGGCAAATCAACATTCCTTATACGCATCAAGCGGTTGTTTACAGAGTCGTAGCAAAATCTGGAAATTTTAGCGATGGTGAAGAAAACACCTTACCCATTCTAACCAATCGTATGTTGGTAACGGAGACGTTGCCCATTTCCGTAAGGGAAAATCAATCGAAGACGTTTGTGCTTGAGAAATTGAAAAACAACAACTCTGCAACGCTTCAAAATTTCAATCTTACATTGGAACTAACGACCAATCCTCTATGGACGGTCATTGGCGCTTTGCCTTATTTGAGAGAATATCCTTATGAGTGTAGCGAGCAGCTTTATAGTCGTTTGTATGGAAATGCCATTTCGACAGCCGTTTTGAATCAATCGCCAAAGATTAAAAAAGTGTTTGATGATTGGAATCAGAAAGGATTGCAAATATCAAACCTAGAGAAAAATCAAGAATTAAAAGCGTTGCTTCTCGAGGAAACGCCTTGGCTTCGTGATGCTCAATCGGAAACGGAGCAAATGCAACGTATTGCGTTATTTTTTGACCTCAATACGATGCGTCAAGAATTACACCAAGCTAAAGAAAAACTCTTGAAACGCCAGCAATCCAACGGTGCTTTTGCGTGGTTTGAAGGAGGACGCGAGGATGTTTATATCACAAATCATATCATAGGTGGCTTTGGAAAATTACAAAAAATGTTAGGCGCCAATTCCGCCAATCTTTTAGGAGATGATATTCAATCTTTGGTTGCCAAAGCTATTGCTTACAGCGATGCATCGATGTTGTCAGAATGGAATCGCACCAAGAAAAAAGACCGACCGTCGATGTATTATTCGATGTTGCACTATTTCTATGTGCGAAGTTTTTGGAAAGAAAACATCCCAATGCCCGCATCCTATCGCACCATTCAAAATGAAGTTTTCAATGAAATGTTGCTGGAAGAATCTAAATCTGGCTTGAGCTACCGAGCTATGCTTGCGCTCACACTCAACCGATTTGGAAGAACGAAAGAAGCTTCCAAAATTGTAAACGCCATAAATGAACGCAGCGTAGAGAGTGATGAAATGGGGAAATACTGGAAAGACAACGTGTCGGGATGGTATTGGTATCAAGCACCAATCGAAACGCAAACAATGCTCATAGAAGCCTATGATGAGATAATAAAAGATGAAAAAAGCGTGGAAGCGATGAAAGTTTGGCTTATAAAGAATAAACAAAACAATCGCTGGTCGAGCACCAAAGCGACAACAGAAGCGGTGTATGCGCTCTTTTCATTAGGAAAAAGTTGGCTCAATGCCGAAGAAGGTATTACGGTAAAAGCTGGAAACGAAGTCGTTTATCCTCCTAGAAATGCCAACGAACCAAGTGAAATCAACGCTTCGGGATATTTCAAGAAAAGCTGGAAAGGGGCAGATATTCAACCGTCGCTAGCTACGATAGACGTGGAGAAAAAAAGTCCAGGAGTAATATATGGAGGTTTATTTTGGCAGTATTTTGAACAGTTGGACAAAATCACACCTGCACAAACCAACCTGAAAATCAAAAAAGAACTTTATCTAAAAACCAACACGGATAAAGGCGTTCAGCTACAACCCATTACGGAATCTACACCTATAAAAGTGGGCGATCTTGTAACGGTACGTTGTGTATTGCAGACCGATAAAGACTTGAGTTATATTCATCTCAAAGATATGCGAGCCAGTGGATTTGAACCCGTGAATGTATTTTCTAGTTATAAATGGAAAGATGGACTTGGATATTACGAAAGTACGCGCGACGCCTCCACCAATTTCTTTATCAGTTATATGCAACCCGGCGTTTATGTTTTTGAATATGATGTCAAAGCCAATAATGCCGGAACATTTTCCAATGGCATTACCACCATTCAAAATATGTATGCACCCGAATTTTCGGCGCATACGCAAGGGATAAAGGTTCAGATTCAACGATAACCGTAGGGTCAAGGCTTGCCCTTGACCCCTAAATTAATAACGAAGATGTTAATTTAGGGCATTCGTAATATATAAAAGGGTAACCGTAAAGGTTACCCCAACAGTTACTCCGAGGAGGTTTACCCCAGACGTAAAAATATTTTTATTTTTATAGAAAATTCTTAATTTTGGATTTCGATTTAATTCAAAATCTAAGAAAATGAAACGATACAACCCAAAAATTCATAATAGAAGATCGATCCGTTTGAAGGGATACGATTATTCAAAAGCAGGATTATATTTCATTACCATTTGTTGTCAAGATAGAATTTGTCGATTTGGAGAAGTGAAAAATGGTGAAATGATTTTAAATGAATTAGGAATCATAGCGTATAATGAATGGATTAAATTGACGGAACGATTTGCGAATTTTGAATTGGACGTGTTTCAAATTATGCCCAATCATATACACGGAATTATTTCATTGTTACCCGTAGGGTCAAGGCTAGCCCTTGACCCAGAAAATAGCGTAGAAGATATTGTTATTGAAAACGATGAATTATCAAGGCTTGCCCTTGACCCAGAAAATAGTATCGAAGAAAACCCCGTAGCGTCAGGGCTTGCTCCTGACGTATTTATAATAGATGGGCAACCGCGAGGGTTGCCCCAACGGTTGACCCAACAGAAAAAACCTTCAATTCCAGACATCGTAGGCGCATATAAATCTATCGTAGCGAATGGCTGCCTTGAAATTTATAAGTCTAGAGATGAAGTGATGGGTAAGTTTTGGCAACGAAATTATTACGAACATATTATCAGAAATGAGTTTGCTTATTATAATATTTCGGAATATATTATCAATAATCCTATAAAGTGGGAAGAAGATCGTTTTTATTTCCCCAAAATCTAGAAGTAAAGAAAAAGGATAAAAAAGACAAAACAAGCTGTTGTTGATTTATCTTCTAAAAAAAAGCCCAAAAGCTATAAACAATGGTATTAAGGAAAAAATGTTCATTAACGCCAGATTAAAGATAAAGAATAGAATTAAACCCAAAATATAAAACCAATCAAATTTTTTTGTTAAACACGGAATAATAAAACTCATTTGAAATAGGACTACAGAGTTATAAATAAAATCGCTAATCAAGGGTCTGTTAATAAAAAACTTTCGTATTTGGTTAAAAAAACTATTTGGCTCTAAATATAAAGAGGTAATATTTTGTTCAATAATGATTGAATTTAACTGATTTGGATGGAGAAAAGAGTTTCTACCAAGCTTCCAAAATCCAGCACTCCAAAAAATAAATAAGCCATATAAGATAAAAAAATGAAACATTAATTTTTGACTTTTTGTGCTTTGGGTAGTAATTGTGAGCCAGCCAAAAATTAAACTAAGTATACTGTGATAATGATGAAGAGCGTTGGTATTGTATAATATTTCAAACAAGAACAATAGAACGATATTTATAAGAATTAGAAAGCGATTTGTTTTATAGAAAAAGATAGTTATGGGAATTACAAAAAGTAAAATCTCAAGAAAAATGCTTACTGTTTTGAATTTTGAAAAAAATTGAACAATACCCAAAAAATGAATAAGCCAATAGGTCTTGTCTATGTTTGGAAACTTGTACGGAGAGTCCACAATTTCATGAAGACAAAAACCAAACCAGAAACTTGACAATAGAAGTACAATTTGGTATAAAGATAAAAACAGAATAAATTTATTTTTTTGATTTTGATTCATGGGCGAGGTCTGTTTTAGAAATTCTTTTTGTTTTTATTATTGGCATTTTGTTATAACCCGTTATACTGAGCATCCATTTTTCAAAAATTTTGTTTGAAGCTTTTCGGTTAACAATGCAACGGTTTAGCTTATTTATCAACGCATTATGATGAACGTATTTTTGTATAATTCTTTCATTTGGGTCATTGTTTTCACTCATATAGTAGTTGTGTGTATTCAAAACTTTAATTATATATTCCGATTTTTGAATTGTAATTTTGTCGTTATATTTGTTTAAGTGTTGAAAATCAATGGAATCTTTTATATAAACAGGACTTGAGTACATACCATAAAGAAGAAAGGGATACATTTCCACTCCCTTAAAGGTAAAATATATTTGAAAAAAGATAAAGAGTATAAAAAAAGAAAACATCAATTTTGAGTGATAATAAGCTTGAATAAACCAATTAACAAACAACATATTTTTAAACAACAAAAACAACTTTTTTATAATTTTCATAGATTTTCCTAAAAATGTTACCATCAAAAATAATAATTTTGTGTAAATCGAAGCATTTCAAATATAAAAAAGAAGAGAAAAACCGAATGGAAAGGAGTTTCAATTATTTGTAGAATCAACTATAGAGAGTAAAGATCCTTTTTAAATTGACTCAAAAAAACACAATATTTTATAGTGCGGTTCGTTATCCTCTTTTTAAAAGCTATGTTATGAAAAAACAAATATTAAGTGGATTTCTAATTCTAATTACTTTGGTATTGAACAGTCAAGATTTAAAAAAGATAATAAAAAAAAATTGCAATCGAAACGTATCTGAAGTCTATCAAGTGAGACGAGATAGTGAAGCAATTAAAGAAGGCTTTATCAAAAATTCTATAAAACGACTGTATGAACATAAAAAAGCTTATAATTATAAGTGTGAAGAAAAAGCTATGACAGAGAAAGTAACTTTTCGATTGGAATAATTACGACCTTAAACGTTAAAAAAACATAAATATTATAGAAAGAACAACTTTAACATTATTTTTGTAAAATAAAAACAAAAATATGCAAAGTGTTGAAGAGTTAAGTCTA
Source organism: Chitinophagales bacterium (assembly GCA_044368545.1). GTDB lineage: Bacteria > Bacteroidota > Bacteroidia > Chitinophagales > JADJOU01 > CHPMRC01. The sequence goes on from JBIPPG010000001.1 coordinate 30,173, forward strand.
GATTTTGAAAAACGTATCAAAAAAACGGCAGATGTTTTTGAGAAAATAAAATTGTATAAAGAATATAGAAATGCTATTTTTTTGAACAATCCTCAGAAAGCCTCGCAATTGGTGGAAATGGCATATCAGCTTGCTATAGAATCAAAAAATGACAAGGAAATAAACGACATTCTAAGCATGAAAGGTCTTACGTATGTGCAAGAGCAAAAATATGATCAAGCATTAACCAGTTTTGTTCAAGCAAAAAACTATTATTTTCAAAATAATCACAACAAAGAATATTGTAGGTCCTTGGGTAATATTGCCAACTTATTTTTTTATCTAGGAGCGTTTAACCAAGCGGTGAGCTTGTACAAGGAGCTATATACAAAATTGACCGAACCTAACGATGAAGAGCTGCGATACATTACGCTGAACAATTTGATTATAATGTACCAAAATAATTTTGAATTTTATGAGAGTAGTGAAAGTCAAATTTTAAGTATTTTAAAAAATCTGGAGACTCAAGGAAAGCAAAAAACGCACCTTTATCATATTTGTTACTCAAATTTAGCAAACTGTTTTAGACTTAAAAAAGAATATCATAAGGCGATAGAAATTACAAACAAAGCGATATCTATGGCCAAAGAAAATGATTTGACTAGATTGGTTTATGAGTTTACTTGTCAGCTGGGTTCTATTTATTTAGAGATAAAGGATGAAGAAAAAATGCAATTATATTTGGAACGAGCCAAAGAAATTTCAAGATCGGTGGAAAACGCTAAGTTTGAAAATCCAGCTATTTATGAACAATTATATTTGGTTTATAAAAAAAGAGAGGATTATAAAAAATCACTTGAAAATTTGGAGCATTTTCAAAGACTTCAATTAGAGAAGACACAATCCATGATTAATATCAAGATTGCATTGGAAAAACTGGAATTGGGCAAAGACCTAGAGAAGCAATTTAATTTTGTAAAAGACCATTTAAAAAATAATTTCTTCAATATGGATCGTGTTATTTTTGAAGAAAATGTGCGTGGACAAACGGTTAAAATTTATATTGATAACATTATCAATATTGTAGCGGCCAATAAATTTGTAAAAATAATATTATCAGATAACAAAAGTTTGATGATTAAAAAGTCTTTTAAAGAAATGATAGAGACGATAGAGGAACGATTTAAAAATAATCATCTTATGTTTGCCACGAGTATTCGAAAAGAAGTTGTGAACTTGTATTGGCTTTCAAAATTTGAAAAAAGCAGTAAGAAAATATATTTAAATGTAATTGGAGAAGAGTATCGTTTTGACGTAGCTCGAAGACAAATGCCAAGCTTAATCAAGTTTTTATCTGAAGTAGAATAAAAAGATACCACTCAGTCCTTATTTTTTGCCATTCGGTCTTTTTTAAGTTTTTTTATCTTAAAAAAACTTTTTCTTTGCACAAGAATGTAAAAAACTAGAGAAAATGGTGATGAATATGGAAAATCAAGAATGGGAAGTGAAAAAGAACCTTTTGTTTGAAGAAAAGGGCGAAATGAATTCGAGTTTGATAAAAAGGATAAAATCTTTTTATAGAAGAAGGCTTTTGAATAAAACAAAAATGTATTATAACAAAATTAAATCAATAATGGAAGAGCCTATGTTCCCATTTTAAATATTAAAAAACTATGAAAAATCAAAACTATGTTTTTATCAATAAAAAAGCGCTCCCTAGGGAACGCTTTTTTTGTATGTGTAAAAATGTAAAAGACTACATCATTCCGCCCATTCCACCACCTGGCATAGGAGGCATAGCAGGTTCGTCTTTTGGTTTTTCGGTAATTACCGCTTCAGTAGTTAAAAGCATTGCTGCAATAGATGCTGCATTTTCAAGAGCTACTCTAGCTACTTTTGCTGGATCAATTACTCCTGCTGTAAGCATATTTTCATAACGATCTTCACGAGCATTATATCCAAAATCTCCTGTTCCTTCCATTACTTTGTTCACAACTACAGAACCTTCAACGCCTGCATTTTCGCATATTTGACGCAAAGGTGCTTGAATCGCTTTTTTAATAATTTCAATTCCTGTTTGTTGGTCGTCGTTAGCACCTTTTAGTTCATTAAGGCTAGCAAGTGCGCGAATATATCCTACGCCACCACCAGGGATAACGCCTTCTTCTACAGCTGCTTTGGTAGCTGCAAGTGCATCATCTACACGGTCTTTTTTCTCTTTCATTTCTACTTCTGTAGCTGCTCCTACATAAAGTACCGCTACACCACCGCTCAATTTAGCCAATCTTTCTTGCAATTTTTCTTTATCATAATCACTTGTAGTAGATTCGATTTGCGTTTTGATTTGTGCTACTCTTGCTTGAATATCTTCTGATCTTCCTGCTCCGTTTACTATTGTAGTGTTGTCTTTGTCAATTGTTATTTTTTCAGCAGTACCCAACATAGTTAAATCAGTAGATTCCAATGTAAAACCTCTTTCTTCATTGATCAAAGTACCTCCTGTAAGAATAGCAATATCTTCAAGCATTGCTTTTCTTCTATCGCCAAATCCTGGCGCTTTTACAGCGGCAACTTTCAATGTTCCTCTCAAACGATTCAATACCAACGTAGTCAATGCTTCGCCCTCTAAATCTTCAGCGATAATCAATAATGGACGACCTGTTTGAACAGTCTTTTCCAAAATTGGCAACAAGTCTTTCATTGTACTGATTTTTTTATCGGTAATCAATACATAAGGATTGTCAAGGTCTGCTTCCATTTTTTCGCCATTTGTAACGAAATATGGAGAAATATACCCTCTATCAAATTGCATTCCTTCTACAATTTTAACTTCGGTTTCCGTTCCCTTGGCTTCTTCTACGGTAATAACGCCTTCTTTTTTTACTTTTTCCATAGCATTTGCTATCAAACCACCAATTTCAGAATCGTTATTTGCAGAAATAGTAGCAATTTGTTTGATTTTCTCAAAATCATCACCTACCATTTGGCTTGTTTCTTTGATTCGGCTTACAACTTTAGCTACAGCTAAGTCTATTCCTCTTTTGATGTCCATTGGGTTAGCACCGCTTACAAGTGCTTTCAAACCTGGGCCAACAATAGCTTGTGCCAATACTGTAGCTGTAGTAGTACCGTCACCCGCTTGGTCATTGGTTTTTGAGGCAACTTCTTTTACCATTTGAGCACCTAAATTCTCAACAGCATCTTCCAATTCAATTTCTTTAGCTACCGTTACACCATCTTTTGTAATGTGTGGAGCACCATATTTTTTTTCAATGACTACATTTCTTCCTTTTGGGCCTAATGTAACTTTTACTGCGTCTGCCAATTGGTCTACGCCTCTTTTCAGTTTGTCTCTTGCGTCGGTATTATAATTAATTATTTTTGACATAATTTAAAAATTTTTAAGGGGTTAATAAAATTAAACAATTGCGAAAATATCGCTTTCTCTCATCATTAAGTAGTCTTTTCCTTCTACTTGAATTTCAGTGCCGCTGTATTTTCCATACAAAATAGTGTCGCCAACGTTTACTGTCATAGGCTCGTCTTTTTTACCGGGCCCTACCGCAACTACAGTACCTCTTTGAGGCTTTTCTTTGGCTGCATCAGGAATAATAATGCCCGAAGCTGTTTTTTCTTCCGCGGGTGCTGCTTCTACTAGCACTCTGTCTGCTAATGGTTTTACGTTCATACTTATTTAAATTTTAAAAGTTAACAAATTATACTTTGAATAATATCATAATGTATGCCAATCCAATCATACAGACATTTTGTCACATTTTGAACAAAAATAATGACACGCAGACATTTTTAAGGTAAAAATTGCAGAAAAATTATCGAATTAATGTTACAGAACCTTTGAAAACTAGGGTCCGATTATTTATAAGGGTTATTGTAGCAATATACACATAGTTGCCATTGGGTTGAGGTTCGTTCTTGTACGTTCCGTCCCATTTATCATAGATATTATTGCTTTCAAATACTTTTTCACCCCAACGATTAAAGACTTGTAATTCAATACTTTTGGCACCATCTCCATTGAAACTAAAGAAATCATTCTTAAAATCTCCATTTGGAGAAAAAACATTTGGAAATGCGATGGCACCTTCTTTTATGTAATCTACAAACAGGGTGTCGTATGCCTTACAACCATTAAAATCGGTATATTTTACAAAAACTGTTTCAGGATTTATTATAGAAAAATATTGTGAAAAACAAGTATCACAAGAAAATAATCTAGCGGGGCTCCACTTTAAACCATTTTTATTGGAAGGGTTGGAAAGAATAGGAATTATTTCTATTTTGTCGTTGCCATATATGAGAGTGTCGTTGCCAATAAAGACCGAAGCTGCTTTATGAAATGAAACGAATGCGGTATCGGCTTCTACACAGCGATTATAGTCCATTAATTTTACAAAATGCATACCACTTTGTTTTGTAGTTAAGGTTTGATTGGTTGTATTATTGCTCCAAGTATATAAGTAAAAGCCACTGCCGGGATTAAAAGTAACCGAATCGTTTTCACATAATGTGGTATCTCTCAATCTATTTTTAATAATGGAAGGACGCACGGTCAAGTTTAGCGTAACCACACTATCACAGCCTGCTACATTTTTTATGGTGTAGCTGTAGGCTCCCGATGTTGAATAGCCAAGATATTTTTGACCAAAACAAATGGTTTGGTTTGTAATGCCGTAAGTAGTTTTAATAACGCTCAACTTCAAATTGCTTATTTTTTCACAACCAATATTATCGACAAATGTATCGATATAAGAACCGTCTGTCGTATGGCCTCTATAGCTTTTTCCTTGACAGATAGATATATTTTCAATAATATTTCTAGGAAGAACGGTTAACGTTAGCGTTCGGATACTATCACATCCATTTGAATTTATAAGCGTATCTTTGTAAATACCCGTATTTGTGTGCCCTAGATAGCTATCACCTTCACAGATGGTTTGGCTAAAAGAAAAAGAGGAAGGATTGTGGACCGTCAATGTTAAAACACGTATACTATCACATCCATTTTTATCTTTGAACGTATCGCGGTAAGTTCCTGATGCAAATCTATTTTCAAAGGTATCGCCTAAACAGATAGATTTGGTGTAAAAAATTTTATTTTTTGCTAATACGGTCAAATTTATAGTTCTAATACTATCGCAGTTAACGGCATTCTTAAAGGTGTCAAGGTAGGTTCCGGTGGCATTATACCCTTCAAAATTTTCTCCAAAACAAATAGTTTTGTTAATAGTAGTAAAGGAACGATTGTTAACGGTAAGAAAAAGGGTTCTTATACTATCACAACCCATTGCATTTTGCCCCTTAAGTGTATCTATATATTTTCCCGAAGTATTTCTACCCAAGAATGAAGTTCCTTCACAAATGGTTTGGTTAATGGTAGAAAAAGTACTTAAAAGTACCGTCAAATTTAGTGTTTGAAAGGAGTCGCACCCTTTTGCATTTACAAATGTGTCAGAATAGCTTCCCGATGTTTTTTGATGAATGCCATTATAGAGAAAAGAATCTCCTTGACAAATCGTTTGAGAAATTATGCTAGAAGATTTTTGATTTACGGTAAGAATAAGCGTACGAATAGAATCGCATCCTTTTGCATTTACAAAAGTGTCAAAATAGCTTCCCGACGTTTTTTGAAAAATACCATTAAAAAGAAAAGAATCATCTTGACAAATAGATTGTGAAAACACACTAAATGTTTTTGGATTTACGGTCAAATTAAGTGTTCGTATGGAGTCGCAGCCTTTTGCGTTTACAAAAATTTCCTGATAAACGCCCGATGTTTTTTGAAATATTTTGTTAAAAAGAAAAGAATCTCCTTGGCAGATAGTCTGTGAAAAAGAACTAAACGTTTTTGGATTTACGGTCAAATTGAGTGTACGAATGGAGTCACATCCATTGATATTTGTAAAAGTATCTAAATATGTACCTGCTATTTTTTGTTGAATATCATTATATTTAAAGGAGTCTCCCTGACAAATCGTAACAGAAAAAGAACTAAATGTTTTAGGATTTACAGAAAGGGTAAGCGTAAGAAAAGAGTCGCAGCCTTTTACATTTGCTATTGTATCCAAATATGTTCCAGCAATTTTTCGTTGAATACCATTAAATAAGAATGAATCCCCTTGACAAATGGTTTGCGAAATAGTGCCAAAGGTTTTTGGATTTACGGTTAAATTGAAGCTAAGGAACGAGTCGCATCCATTAGTGTTAAGAATAGTATCTAAATAAGTACCCGAAATTTTTCTTTGAACGCCATTGAACAAGAATGAATCCCCTTGACAAATAGTATGAGAAAATGCGCCAAATGTTTTTGGATTTACGGTTAAGTTGAGTGTTCTAATAGAGTCACATCCTTTTGCATTGATAAATGTGTCTAAAAAAGAGCCTGAAGTTTTTCGATGAATGCCATTGTACAAAACAGAATCGCCTTGACAGATCGTTTGCGAAAAAGAACTAAAGGTCTTGGGATTTACCGTTAAGTTGAGGGTATGAATAGAGTCACAACCTTTTGCATTGACAAATGTGTCCAAAAAAGAGCCCGAAGTTTTTCTATGAATACCATTGTATAAAACAGAATCGCCTTCGCAAATGGTTTGAGAATTGGAACCAAACGTTTTTTGATTTACGGTTAAATTAAGTGTAAGAAAAGAATCGCAACCTTTAACGTTTAATAGGGTATCTAAAAAAGAACCCGAAGTTTTTCGTTGAACGCCATTGAAAAGGATAGAATCGCCTTCACAAATTATTTGAGAAAATGAACCAAATGTTTTTGGATTTACGGTTAAGTTAAGTGTACGAATAGAGTCGCAGCCTTTAGCATTTCCATTTTTAAGTGTATCAACATAAGTGCCTGCAATTTTTCTTCCAAGAAACGAATCACCATCACATATTGTTTGATTTAGGATTGCAAATGTTTTAGAATTAACCGTTAAATTAAGCGTTCGGATAGAGTCGCATCCTTTTGCATTTCCGTTTTTAAGTGTATCAATATAAGTACCTGCTGTTTTTCTTCCAAGAAAGGAATCCCCTTTGCATATAGATTTATTAATAGTACTATTTGTAGGAGCAAATACATTATAAATAATTTCTTGAGAAGGTCTACACAAGTTGTTTGCAGGAGCTGGATTGGCTATAGCATATACAAAATAGGTTCCGGCTACATTGGGCAACGAACCCGAACTCCCCAATGCAGGAGGATTATATGATGCAACGCCGCCTGAAGGCGTTACGGTAGCCAAAGTAGTACCACCAATATACATATTAGAATCTAATTGCTGCGAATTGAACAAAACAAATTTTATTGCATTGGCATTTGTAGAATTGGTACTAACGTTTATAACAGGAGGGTCACTATTGAGGCATAAATTTTGTGTGGAACTAGGATTGGTAATACTTGTGCTAATGTTTAGCGCAAAGCTAACCGTTCTAGATTGTCCACAAAAATCGGTATAAGTACAAGTAATCGTTCCCGGCGTAGTGGCTACAAATGATGCAGAATCGGAGGTAGACGTATTTCCATTAGACCAAGAATAATTAGTGCCCAATTTTGGAGCAAAGAGCCAAAAAGGCGTTCCGCTGCAATATATAGGATTGTTGTTTGAAGGGAAACGAACTTGTTGTTGATTTTTTGCCCCACCTGTGCTGGCTGCCAAAGAATAAAAAACGGTCGATTGATTGTTGAATCGATTCAAAATGTGATTTTGGGTAGAAGTAGCTCTTAAAACATTATTAATAAATACACTAATTTTTTGACTAGTAGTACTAATAAATTGCCATTCTATTCTTACCGTATCCCATTGACCTGTTTCAAAATTTCTACAATTAGTAGCCATACATACAGAGCCACCACCGCCATCCATTATATTATTGGAAGAATTAAAAATTCCATCTGAATAAATTCCAATATGATCACTTGATAAATCATCATTCCAAAAACCATTATCGTATGTATCAAAATCTACAATAATTGAATTGGGGGTGTTTTCTACTCCAAGTCCAGATCCTTGTGTCAAAGTAGGGTTACAACTTGTAGAAAGCATAAAAGCAATGCCATCGGCGCCATTATCGTCAATCCCCAAGTTGATTTCAAAATTTAAAGTAAAATTTTTTGTAAGATCAAGAGGATATTGATTTGTAATCATACCTGCAGCAGTAAAAACATCTGGAGTAAGTTGATATACCAAAGGACTTGTTTGAGAGGCAATACCTTTTAGTATAAATTGTTGACCAAAACAAGATATGGCTGCAAAATATAATAAAAAAGAAAGTACACGAGTATTCATGAAACCATTTTTTTAACAAAAAAAGTATTAATCCCTACTTGTTTGCCATCAATTTTTATACCAAATTATCAGTTTTTGTGTTTTTTTAAACCGAATTGAACAAAATGAGCGTTTAATGGAATAAAAAAAGCAGGGTCGAAACCCTGCTTTGAACTAACCAAAAAAATTAAAAGAGATGACAAGAAAATGGTTTCCTGCTCTTTAGATTTTAATTATTTGTGTGGAATTAATCGTTGTATTCGCCTTGTAGACAATACAAACCAAAGAATCCCAGTGCGCCCGCAATCATTGGACACAATACTACAGTATAAATTACGGCAGGAATTACATTCTCACCACCTTTTTCCCATAGTGTCATTGCTTGATTCACAATTAGATAATATACTGCATATATTCCTATGATTATCCAAACAACACCTAATATTTTTTTAATAGCATTCATGATCTTTATATTTTATTTTGTGAAAAAATTAGTCGTTTACTTTATTGTCGTTGCCATTTAAGTAGATAGTACCAATTACAAAACAGATACCAGCAATAATCATTGGATACCACAATCCTTCTAAGTATGGTTTTTCTACTACTTTTGCCAATCCTGCTGCTTCTGCAACTTCGTTTGCTTTTTTAGCATTAGTAACCAAGAAGGTAGCAATAGCAGGCAACAAACCTCCAAAGATACCATTTCCTACGTGGTAAGGCAATGACATAGACGTATATCTAATTTTTACAGGGAACATTTCTACCAAGAATGCAGCAACTGGTCCGTAAACCATAGTTACAAAAATCATTTGAATAAATACAAACAATATCAAACTCCATTTGTCAGAATCATTGATTGTAACCGTTTTTTTAGTGTCAACGATAGGTTTACCATCTTTCATATCTACAGCACCATTGTTTAATGTCACTATTTTTACTTCTTTGTATTTAGTTCCATCGGTAAATTCTTTTGTAACGGTATAAACAGAATCAAAACCACCATTTTTGTTTTTCTCATTTGCTTTTAATTCAGCCATAGAGGTAGCTTTTTCAGCAACTTCGGTTTTCTTTTTAATATCAGTAGTATCGTACATGCTAGAATAAATAGGTCTATATGCTAAAACAGCAATTAACATACCTGTCATCATAATCCATTTTCTTCCGATTTTGTCAGACAACCATCCAAATACTACAAAGAAAGGAGTTCCAAGACAAAGAGCCCAAATTAATACTGAGTCTACTTGTTCTTTTGGTACATTCATTACTTTTTCAATGAATGACATTGCATAGAATTGTCCAGTATACCATACCACACCTTGTCCCATTGTAACTCCTAATAATGCAAGTAATACAAATTTGAAATTCAATTTATTGCCAAAAGATTCTTTCAAAGGATTTGTAGAAATTTTTCCTTCTGCTTTTACTTTTGAGAATAATGGAGATTCGTGCATATTTTTTCTAATTAAATAAGATACACCCACCATTAAGATAGAAGCCAAAAATGGAATTCTCCATCCATAATCTTCAAAGGCTTCTTTTGTCATGGATGCTTTGGTCAATCCAATTACTAATAAAGAGATAATCAAACCTGCAGTAGCCGTTATTTGAATCCAAGAAGTCATATATCCTCTTTGATTGTCTGGTGAATGTTCTGCCACATAAGTAGCCGCACCACCATACTCGCCTCCTAGCGCCAATCCTTGTAATAGACGCAATGAAAGTACCAATAGTGGAGACACCATTCCCCATGTTTTGTACTCAGGGATCAAACCTATTAGAAACGTAGCACAACCCATTAGTAACAACGTAACCATGAATGTGTATTTTCTTCCAATCAAATCGCCTAATCTTCCAAAGAAAAGAGCTCCAAAAGGACGAACGATAAAACCTGCTGCAAAAGTAGCCAATGTAGACAAGAACGCTAAGGTTTCGGTTCCTGGTCCACTCGGGAAGAATTTTGTAGAGATAATAGTAGCTAAACTACCAAAGATGTAAAAATCATACCATTCAATCATGGTACCCACTGAAGATGCTCCAATTATGGAGAACATCGAGCTTTTATTATTTTCTGACATATTTATTTATTTTAATTGTTAAATAATTTTAGTTTTTATAGATAAATCATTGTTTGTACCGTGAAAGTAGGTCTTGTTTTTGTGCCTGATGTAGTAAAATCAGGTCTCAATCCTACGTCAGTTGTAATTTTTGCATGATGTCCTTCAATCAACCAGTTACAACCAACGTTTCCATTTGCAAACCAACCAATTTGATTCCCTACATTTCCAGTTTCTTTGCTAACATTTCCTTCCCAATTTTGTAAAGTAACATTTGCATAAGGTTGAATTCTCAAAGAAGATCCACCTTTTGGCAATAAGTATCCTACTTGTGCGTGAAAAGCAGAACCCGTTCCTACAGTTGGATAAGCATTTCCTCCTACTTGTGCCATATTCATAATTCCGATACTTCTTACATAGTTTTTACCAAAATTATAATTAAAATAAGCAGCATAAGCTGTAATAGCATCTTTTTTGCTAGACAATGGCAAGTCTAAAAACATATCAGCCGCAAAATGACTCATTGCTTTTACGGAAGAGTCTGTAGCAGAGGTGTATTCTACCATTGCATCAAAACCATGTTCAAAACCAGCGCCAATATTAAATACTTTTTTAGTTCCTAAATAGCTTCCTACCATGAATGGCAATAAGTTAGACTCTTGCTCAAAAAACTGCCAGTTGAAATACCCTTGTAGATTTACGCTATTGTTTCTTCTGTTATACCCTGTTCTTCCTGCAACGCTTCCTCCTTGAATGCCAGCTTGTGTAGCAAATGGCATATTTACAGCTACTCTATAGTCTAGTTTGCTCAATTTACCTTTTGCATAAATACCCATCATACGAGCAAACTCATCTGCTGCATCAATAGTAGGCCAGTTAACAATAGGAGCATCTAATGTCATAAAGTTCAAAGTAGAAGCATTGGTCAATCTTGTAAGTCCATTCCAATAATGAAGCCCTGCACCTAATGATAACTCATAAGCCATACCTGAAGTTGTTTTTCCTTTTGTAACATTGTACTCCGTCCAAACATCATGGAAAAAAATACCGGGCTTCCAAGCATTTCCGGCATTATTAGCGTTTTGATTACTCAATGAATTTTGATTGTTAATTCCAAAATGCATTAAAATTAAAAACTTAGGGCTGATTTGACTTAAAAATAACATACGAGCTCTTCTAAGTCCTATGTCAAAGGTGTTGTCTGCTGCGGCTCCATTTCTAAGTGTACCTTCGTTGTTGTTGTTATATCTTGTCCATACTTGTGCCCAACTGATCACTCTCAAATATTTTGATCCGTCATCGTTGAATTTGATTTTTAGTCCTGATCCATATAAATCCGAACCTTGTGCATTTACAGAAGTTGTGAAAGCAACCCAAGCAAATAGAATAAAGAGTAAATTTCTTTTTTTCATAACTTTTACATTTTTTGTTAAAAATTTTTTACGACGCAAAAATGAAACGAAAAATCGAAAAGTGTATACTCTTACTATTTTTTTGTAAAAATACTATATTTTTTATATGGGATACTAAATGTTTGTGTGTTTTTATTAT
>JBIPPG010000028.1:0-13732 GCA_044368545.1 Chitinophagales bacterium
AAAATAACAACAGCAAACCCAATAGGTGCCATTACCGTTCCAATTTTCAACGATTCTTTTGAGGAAAAATGCTTGCGGATAAAGGGCTGCAAAAGCGCGCCACTCCAATTGATACATACCAGCCCAAAACCTGCGTATTTACTTAATCCCACTTGTGCCAATTGACTGGGAATTATGGCTATTACGGTATTGGTACATGCCCATCCTATGGCTATTTCCAAATTAATAGGCATCGCATTTTTGGGAAAATAAGGCAATCTCATAATCGTTCCTCCAATAGGTTTGATTTTTGGTAATCCTAAAATCCAAATACATCCCAACAGAGTAGCTGCAACCGCTATAAAATACGTAAATGGCCTATAAGTAAATGAATTAAGTAAAAACAAGGTAGTAGAAAATGTACCTCCTCCAAATCCGAGTGCTGTAGCCAAGGACATAGCATTGGCACTTTTGGTAGCGGCTTGCGTATCTTTTTTGAATTGATCCAAATATTCGGTCAAATAAGCCGTTCCTGTCCCCATACTCAATCCTAGCGCAATGCCTTGAAAGATTCTACACATTATTAAAGCCCAAATATTGGGAAAAATGGTGATTAAAATATTGGAAGAAAGCGACATCAAAACCGACAAAAGCAAAACGGGTTTTCTTCCTAAAACATCGGATGCACCTCCAAAAAAAATATAACAAGGCAACATCCCCAAGATATACGAACCTAGCGCTAATGCCAATTCCCCGTGACTCAATCCTGCTAATTTTCCATATTCCCGAAACAAAGGCATAGAAATATTCACCGCCAATGCTACTAAAAACAACGAAAATGGAATAATAAACTGAGGTGTTGGCAAAAATTTCTTCAAACTTGTGTATATTTAAAAAATTAAGGCGTACATTTTGAAAATATACGCCTTATAATTAGTTGTTAAATTTTTATTGATTATAATTTTTATATCATGTCACTTGGGATTACCCATTGGTCAAATTCTTCGGAAGTTACATATCCAAGAGCCAACGCAGACTCTTTTAACGTAGTGCCTTCTTTATGTGCTTTTTGTGCTATTTCGGCAGCTTTGTAGTAGCCTATTTTAGTGTTCAAAGCCGTTACGAGCATCAATGAATTATTTACATTTTTATTGATATTTTCCATAATTGGCTGAATTCCAATAGCGCATTTATTATTGAACGAAACGGCGCCATCACCAAGCAAGCGAGCCGATTGTATGAAATTAGCAATCATCATAGGCTTGAATACATTCAATTCAAAATGACCACTCATTCCTCCCACGTTGATCGCTACATCATTTCCTAGTACTTGAGCACAAATCATCGTCAAGGCTTCGCATTGAGTTGGATTTACTTTTCCAGGCATAATAGACGAACCCGGTTCGTTATCTGGAATAAAAATTTCTCCAATTCCTGCTCTAGGTCCCGAAGATAGCATACGAATATCATTGGCTATTTTCATCAAAGAAACGGCTACCGTTTTCAATGCGCCGTGCGCTTCTACTATAGCATCGTGTGCCGCCAGTGCTTCAAATTTGTTTGGTGCTGTTACAAATGGCAAATTCGTTTCAATAGAAATATTTTTGGCTACAAGCTCCGAATATCCTTTTGGGGTATTCAACCCTGTACCTACTGCTGTTCCACCCAATGCCAACTCCGCCAAATGTGCCAAAGTATTTTCCAATGCTTTGATTCCATAGTGCAATTGTGCTGCATATCCGCTGAATTCTTGTCCCAACGTAAGAGGCGTTGCATCCATAAAATGCGTTCTACCAATTTTTACTACATCATTGAATTCTTTTGCTTTAAAATCCAAAGTCATCTGCAATGTTCTCAACCCTGGCAATGTAGTTTCTACAACGGTTTTATAAGCGGCAATGTGCATAGCCGTAGGGAATGTATCATTGCTACTTTGGCTCATATTTACATCATTATTGGGATGCAAAAATTTATCTTTATCTTCAAGGCTTCCGCCTTTCAATACGTGACCTCTATATGCTATCACTTCATTTACATTCATATTGGACTGTGTGCCAGAACCTGTCTGCCATACAACCAATGGAAATTCACTATCCCACTTTCCTTCAAGAATTTCATCGCATACTTGAGCTATCAAATCCTTTTTGTCTTCTGCCAATACACCCAATTCAAAATTAGTTTTGGCAGCTGCTTTTTTCAAAATAGCAAACGCACTAATAATTTCTTTTGGCATTCTTGAAATATCTTGTGCTATTTCAAAATTCTCAATTGAACGCTGAGTTTGCGCTCCATAAAATTTTTCTACAGGAACTCTTACTTCTCCCATAGTGTCTTTTTCTATTCTATAGTTTGTCATTGTGTATAAAAAAAATTAAAAATTATCTGATTTTAAAACAACTGTAATCTTTGGATCCACCTCCTAGCAAGTAAAAAGAGAATTTCATTTGAAACGACATATAAGTATCATTATCTTTTGAATTTCCTCTTTGATGTCCTGGCCCAAATTCTAAGCCGGGGAAAGTTTCATACCCTCTATCATGTAGTGCATTGGCCAATGTAGCTTGGCTTACAGGATAAAAACTAAAACCAGCAGGATCGGTATAAACGGTACTTACATCATCCAAATAATCGGTATAAGTGTATCGGTATGTAGCGTCTAAAGCCACAGAAAATGTACGAGCTGGATTATAAAATTTTACCCCTAATGTCAAAGGCATATTCATCTGAGTCAATCCATACTTAGCTTTTCCACCCGGCAAACCTTGTCCTTCGGTACCCAAAGGCTGAAGCTCTACTTCTTGTCCACCATAAAACGCTTTTGGGTTGAATTTAAAAACACCAAGTCCTGCTCCAATGTATGGCGAGATAAACCAATTATCTTCATTCCATCTAAAATCATTTCTCAAAGGTTCAAAATTTGCGGTCAATGATGCTTCATAAATATCTGTATGAAAGCTCAAATTTCGCATTTTTCTAAATAAATTATCGCCATTTCTATCATTATCAGAATCATAAGCACTCAAATACATCATACTCAAATTCAATCCAATACTCAAATATTGAGGAAAATTATAGCGATAACCCGCAGTGTAAGACATTTTTAGATTTCCAGTATTAAATTCTGAGATAGGTTGTAAAAACTTATTATTAGCAACCCCTAGATCTCCATAATACGTGGCAGTTCCTATTCCTAATGATAATTCGTGGCTTTGAGCATCTACATTTACCCCAAAGAATATCAATAAAAATAGTGTTAAAAGCTTTTTCATAAATATGAAATAATTAAATAAACAATAATAATTCACAAAGGTAAGAAAAAAAAACCAATATCTTTTAATTAGCTTAGCTTAATTTTGTATTTTATAATTTATTAACAAAAACGAGTATGAGAAAGGTCTATTTGGATAATGCTGCTACAACACCCATAAGTGACGAAGTAATAGAATCTATGGTAAAGAATCTAAAGCAAACCTATGGCAATCCTAGCTCGACCCATCATTTTGGAAGAGAGGCCAAAGGGCAATTGGAAGAAGCCAGACGAAAAATAGCTACTGCTATTCATGCAAAACCTAGTCAAATTTGTTTTACATCTTGTGGCACCGAAAGCAACAATTCCGTACTAAAAAATGCTTTTCAAAGTCTTCAAATTGAACGAATTCTGGTATCGCCCATAGAACATCCTTCTATCCATGCTACCATCAAAGAAGTAGCTCAAGACATAGAAATAGTATATTTACCCATTGATAAATTTGGATCGATACAAATCGACGCTTTAGAAAAATTATTATCTGAAAACAATAAAAAGACCTTGGTTTCGGTAATGCACGCCAATAATGAAGTAGGCGCGCTAAACGATATTGAAACCATTTGTAATATTTCAAAGAAATACAAAGCATTTGTACATAGTGATATGGTGCAGACGATGGGACATTTGCCAGTAAATATGGAAGCGTTAGACATCGATTTTGTGGCGGCATCGGCACATAAATTTCATGGTCCAAAGGGTGTTGGATTTCTTTATATAAAAAATCCAAATTGCTTGAAACCCTTTATATCGGGAGGTTCGCAAGAAAGAGGTATGCGAAGTGGCACCGAAAATATGGCTTCTATAATTGGGATGGCAGTAGCACTAGAGCATGCTGTAAAAAACATAGCAGAAGACGAAGCTTATGTAAATAATTTGAGAAAATCTATGGCTGAAAAATTGTCTGCGGCTATTCCAGATATCGAAATCATTACCAATCTTGAAAACAGCTTGTATACCGTGCTTACGGTAGGATTTCCCGAAATAATGAGCAATGACATGCTTACATTCCAGCTAGATATGAAAGGCATAGCCTGTAGCAGTGGAAGTGCCTGTAGTAGCGGCGCCAACAAAGGTTCTCATGTGCTAGAAGCGCTCAACTATCCCAAAGAGCGAAAAGAAATTCGTTTTAGCTTTAGCAAATTTAATAAAATGGACGAAATAGACTACGCTGTTGAAAAAATTGTAGAGCTCTATACCGAAATTGTCAAATAAATTTTGTTTCTTTGCAGGTATGCAAATGCCTGTTTTTAGAATACTTATTGCTATGCTTCTCCTTTTTTCACTTTCATGTGGAAATAGAAAAACGGCAACCAAAAAACCCTCCACGATATTTCCTCAGGAAAAAGGTAACGACTTGGGGGTAACGATTCAAAACCCAAAACTAAAAAAAGCGGTTACTGCTTGGCTCAATACTCCTTATCAATATAATGGAAATTCAAAAAATGGTATCGATTGTAGTCATTTTACTTGCGAAATGCTCCGAGTTTTGGAATATATCCCAGCCGATTTTTACACACCGTCCAACAAGCTAGCCGAAAAAGCAAAAAAGATAGATTTTGATAAACTAGAAGAAGGCGATCTCATCTTTTTTTCTATAGCACAAAATGGAAAAATTTCGCACGTAGGCATTTATCTTTCCAAAGACAAATTTGTACATGCAAGTACATCCAAAGGAGTCATTATCAGCTCGCTCGAAGACAAATACTATAAACCGAGAATTGCTTTTTATGGAAGGATTAGGTAGGTTGGGAGTTATTCTGATTTCTTACTAAAAAATGTTTTAATTAATTCCTTCACAATTTCATTATTCTCATACACAATATTATCATAATGAATATTTTGTAAAATTATAAAATTACAATTTAATTTTGGAATAAAACATGCTACATGATTATATCCAGTGATATTTCCTCCATGACAAAGACAAAGATTATTGTCAATCTTAAAATAAGATAACCCATTAAAATATCGTTTTGACTCTATACGTTCTTTGTTATAAAGGCTTGTATCTACTATTTCATTTTTATTAAATTTTGACAACAATTTATTTATACTCAAAATTGAAGCAGATATATTAGAATGACCATATAAGTTTTTATAAGCATTTCGTTCATCTCTTTCAATTTCAATATCATATACATTTTTCAAAGTATTATTTTTTTGCATTAAGGGATATGCAAAATTTTCGGATCTAAAGCTATCGTTAAAATGAATTTGTTGAAATAGTATATTGTCTTTATCTTTGTTGAAATCATTTATTATTTCATCAAAATGCTTTTTATGAATTTTTTCTAAAATTAACGCTAAAAGCATATAATTAAAGTTTGAATAATCAAACATTTTATCTACTTGTTCCTTTCTATTATATGTTATAAAATGATTCTCCTTTTTGAAATTTTCATATAAATCTTTGTTGTTATAACTTTTTGAATTATTTATAAATTTGATAAATCTAAACTGTAATCCAGAAGTATGATTAATCAAGTCATTAATTGTTATTTCTTTAATTGGAAAATCTATTAAAATACTATCCACAGGTGATCGCAAACTTACTTTCCCTTCTTCTACCAATTTCATTATTGCAAAACTTGTTAAAATTTTACTGACACTTGCTAGAAAAAATGACGAACTATCATTAATTTTTTCTTTACATAAAAAGTCTATACATCCATGAGATTTTAAATAAACAATACTATCTTTAGAACTTACAAGAACAACCCCATTAAATCGATTCAAATTAATTCTTTTTGAAATAACTATGTCAAAATTTTGTCCATATAAATTGGAATGAATTTTTATTAATAAAAACAGAATAAAAAACGTCAGCATTCTTTTCTTAATCATAGTATTAATATTTAAACTACTTCTTTTTAGTATTCTCAGAAGCCAAAATGATTTCATAAAACAAAATAAACCCTAAAAGGAACAGACATATTACTTTCTTCAATAAATTGATTTCATTCCATTTACATAACTTATCTACAATCAAATAATAACAATACAATTTTGAGCAACCAAAAAAGAGTCCTTTGAGAATTTGGATTTTTGTAATTTTCATTTTTATAATTTAGTTTTTAAGTAATATTTTTCTATAATATTATTTTTCTCATCTCTAAAAATTATTACATATTCATTTTTTGGTCTCAAAAACAGTTCCAACATACCATTTTTTAATTTTGTAATATTTTCTACAGGTGTACAAGATTTGCCTAAATCTTTTTCAAATTCGTTTTTATAATACACTTGTATCAATGCAGGATTTTTTATTTTGCTTTCAACATAAAAGATCTTTTTATCATACATTTTCAAATACCATTCTCTCACATTAGAATAATTGGGGTGAATATAAAAATAATCAAACATCCCAAATCCAATTTTTTCTTTAACAAAATCCGATTTCACAAAACAGTTTTTTATTTCTCCTTTAAAATTAAGATCAATACTATTAGAAAAATCAATTCCCCGAGTTTGGTCTATCGTAATAGGGTCAATATGATACCTCTCCTTTAATACTTTTCCCATCAAAGGCGGACAAATTTCACAATCTTCGGCGCCATGCGAATACCCCGCAATAACAGCCATTTTTATATTCTCGTTATTCAAAATATGATTATATAAATTATATGCTTGAAGAGAGTCTCTTTCAGAGGCATTTTGTATATTTGTATCATATTTTACAATTTGAAAACCTAATTCTCTTGCTTTTCTCAAAATCTCTGCTTGTATTGGCTCTACAAAGTAGTATCCATTTTTAAAGCTAACATAGCCTTGATTTTCAACACTATATAATGCTTCCATAGCTAAATGTGTAAATTTGTGCTTCTTCAATATATGCAAAATATTATAATTAAAGACTCTAGTTTCGATTCTCGTATGATTTTCATTTAATATTAGCACCCCTTTGTTTTGCACCTTGTTCAAAATAGAATCCAAGGCTATAGTATCCGAAACTTTCTGATTAAAATCAAATAATAACTTTTGATTAATAGATGCCAGACTATCTTCTACCCTTGCATAGTTGTAAAATCCCAAAGCATTATAAGCGTTTTTTCTTTTGGTTATTTCCATTTTATTATTTGATTTAAAAAAATCAAATCCTTTCAAATAATTCACATTTCCAGAGCAAATAATATTATAACTACAACTATCTTGGGTATAATTATAATTTTCACTTAAATCTAAATTTTGAGAAAAAGCATTAAGACTAAAAAGGTATATAAAAAGGAATTTTTTCATCTGTTTATTTTTATGTTTTTTTCAAACACTCATTATTTCAACAATCAATTACTCATCATCTTTACAGTTACATTTTTCTCTATTCATTAGACAGGGGGTGCAGGGTACCGTTTTATTTTGTTTTTTGGAAAAGCAATCCCATGTTTTATATTTTTGATTTTGGCAAGTAATTAACAAATAGGTGTCATACAAAGAAATAAAATCTCTTTTCTTAATAAATTTCAAATTGTATGCTTTTTCTATCAATGAAATATCATTCTTCAAATTTTTCACATTATGGTGATAATAAGCTAATGTAAATGAATTAAAACCATCTCCAGCCCATTTTTGTTTTGGGTATCCATACAATTGAATGAAGCTATCCATTGATAATATATTTAAACTATCGATTAAAGGAACTATAGGAAATGCTTTCCAGCAACTATCTTTATTTTTTGTTTTTATTATACAATTTTGCAAATCCCATCTGTATTTTTGATCCAATACATTAATTTTTTTAAAAAAATCTTCTACATCTTTGTTGTAACTATTTTGATGCCAATCCAATTGAATCTGAGCTATTTGTTTCAATGAAAGCATTTCATTTAAAAGTAATTTTTTTTTAATTGTATTATTTGATTCTATCCATTGAGGAGGCGTTATGTAGGTTGTAATATACTTTTCTATCGAGTCTTTTTTCAATTTGTGAATAGACGCTAAATCTTCCACATAACGCAGAAAGGAATCTTTATTTGAAAATGGTTTTTCAAGTTTGACATTACTCAATTCTACTTGAGAATAGGATTCAATGTTTGTACCACTCAAAATTAAAAATAAAAAAAGAAATTTCATAGACTTAAGCATTACATTTGTTTACAGCAAAGATAAACGCAAAAAACGTAGATTTATTATATCAAAAACCAATCAAATCTATAATTTGTATAAAATACAATGAGAATTGAAAAACTACAACATTAATACAACTTCGCCACTTCCTCTCGCATAATGCGAACAATGTCTTGCAGATTGTATTTTGGAGCCCAATTCCAGTCTTTTCTAGCGAGGCTGTCGTCTATACTTTGTGGCCAGCTTTCGGCTATTTGTTGGCGAAAATCGGGTTCATACACTATTTCAAAATCAGGATTTTGACGTTTGATTTCAGCAGCTATTTCTTCAGGAGAAAAACTTATTCCTGCAATATTGTAGCTGGTTCGGCATTTGATGGCTTCTTTTGGAGCTTTCATAAGGTCAATTGTAGCTCGTATACAATCATCCATAAATATCATAGGGAGTGTAGTTTTGGGTTTCAAGAAGCACTTAAACACTTCTTTTTTGGCATCCGAATGAAAAATATCTACCGCATAGTCTGTAGTACCTCCACCCGGAAGACTTTGATAGCCTATTACACCGGGATAGCGCACCGAACGTACATCGAGTCCATATTTATCAAAATAATATTTGGCCCATAATTCGCCAGCCACTTTGCTAATTCCATACACAGTAGCAGGAATCAAAGGCACATGATTGGGCGTATCGGTCAATGGTATTTCTTCCCCAAAAACGGCAATGGTACTTGGGTAAAACACTTTTTCTACGCCAAGCTCTTTGCTGGTTTCCAAGACATTGAAAAGTCCACCCATATTCACATCCCATGCCCATTTTGGATTTTGTTCGCCACGTGCCGATAGGATAGCCGCAAGATGAAAAATTACTTTTATATTTTGAGATCTTACTACTGCTTGCAAGGACTCTTTGTCCATTACATCCAAAGATTGAATGGATAAAGCTTCATTGGCTTTCAAATCGGTAGCAAAAACACTATCCACGCCATATTCTTCGCGCAATTTTGCCAACAATACCGTCCCTATCTGTCCTCCTGCGCCAATTATCAAAATATTTTTTCCAGTCATGGTCATTATTTAGATTGCAAACTTATGAAAAATAGCTTCATTGGGACAAAAAAAAAAAGCGACTTCCCATATAATTGAGAGTCGCTTTTAGTTATTTATTAAAAATTATTTTAATTTGTAAATTTCATCAAATCCGTAGCTTCAACATGAGCTGGATCCAATTGCAATACGCCATCCAAATATGTTTTTGCCAAGGCTTTGTCATTCATATTTTTGATTGCATCTTTTGCTAAATACAATTTAGCTTTTATCACCAAATTTTTGAATTTAGCTTCATTGCCCGTAGTCAATTCTACATACTTCAAGAAATCGGGTTTTGCGGAAGCGGTAGATTGTTCAGGATCTGCAAACATTTTCACGTTGGCTCTTTGATAGTATGCATTTGCAGAATTTGGAGACATTTCAATTACTTTTGAATACCAAATTTCAGCATTAGCATAGTCTTTTTTCCCATAATACGCCTGTGCCAATTGGAAATGATCGTCTAATGAAGGGTCTAGCGCTTCTACTTTCATTTTATAATACACGATAGCATCGTCCATTCTACGAATAGATTTTAGAAAATCAGCAATTTTGCGCAAAGTTTCTTTACTTTCTGGCTTACCATCATACGATTTTTTCAATGTTTCTACCGCAGCAGCAGTATCTTTACCGCTCGCTATCATAGATTTAGCCAAATATTCATAATCATCTGGAATAATTTTATCTTTTGGTTGCGAAGCAATGAATTTTTCCATAAAGTCATTTGCTTGCTTTGCTTGTCCTTCCTCAAAATAAGAATATCCTATCAAACGATTCAAATAATTGTATTTATTATTGGATTGGATAATAGTATTGATAATATCAATAGCGCCTTTATAATCTTTTCCTAAGAACAAAATATTTGCCATCATAGCCATATCATCTGGGTTTTTATCGCCCAAATCCAATATTTTTTGTTGCGTAGCTTTTGCATCTTCATACTTTTTGTATTTATATTGCAATTGAGCTACATAATTGAGTGCAAAAAGATTGTTTGCATCTATAGCTAAAGCTTTGTCCAAATATTCTTTTGACAAATCATACGTTCTGGAATTGTAATACACTCTTCCAATTTTTGCATTGGGAAGGGCACTGGTTTTATCTATTTCAGCAGCATATTCGTATTGGGTAATAGCCTGTCCTCCGTCTTGAGTAGACAAAAATGCATCGCCATACGCGATACGAAAATCAAAATTCCTTGGACTCATATCCACGGCTTTCTTTGCCCATTCGATAGCCTTATCTTTTTTGTCAATATTAGAATGTACAATAGCTTGACTAATAGCAATAAAAACTTTTGGATCTTTGTTTTTGGATGTTTTGGCTGCATTTTCAAATAAGCCATCCGCTTTGGCAATTTCGCCTGCTTGCAATGCCATCATACCTTGTCCTACCATACCAAAAGCACTGGCAGCATTGGCATCAAAAGATGTTCTGGCTTTGTCAAATTCTTCTTGTTTGAATTGTGCAAATCCTTTGTAGAATTTTGCCTCATCTTCCTGCGATGTCTCAAAAGCCTTTTCGGCACTCACCCATCTCAAATCATTTAAGTATTGATACCCCTTTGCTACTTGAGCAAACATAGCCTGTGAAACCATCATGGCACCTGCTAAAATAATTGAATTAACCTTCATGTTGTTGTTATTTGTATTTTAGATGTAAAAATATAGGTTTAAGTTTATTTGAATTTATTTTTTTAACAATTTTTTATTGTACCTCCACAACTCTTGTCAATACAGTAGCGGGAACAAGTCCCGATTTGAGTATAATTTTTTGTCCAATTTCACTGGTCATAAAATTGACAAATCCTCTTCCCAATCCCGGGCCACCTTCACGCAAAGTCGATTGCATCAATCGTCGCAATGGATATTTATGAATAGCAATATAGCCCATATTGGGTTTGTAAAAATACACATCATTATCTCTGCCTATCTCTACCATTGCAATATCTTTGCTAAATTCTTGTGCCATTTCATCGGCCTCGTCGCTTATCCATGACACACCTATTACACCCAATGCATTGCTATTATTTTTTACATATTTCATCACTTCTTCATTTGTGTTTTGAGCATAGACATTAGACGACAATTTATCGCCTTTCAAGATGCTATCTTGCATATAAACTACCGTACTCGATTTTTGATTGTCAAAAACGATATTGATTTTGCCCGATTTTCTACTGCCTTTTATTTGACTAAAATCCGAAATTTGACCATTTAGTATTTTTTTCAAATCGGAAAGGGTCAATTTCAATCCTTTTTTATCATTATTTACAATTACGGCTACGGCATCTTTTGCCAAGACTGTAGTTTTGGCTTCATAGCCTTTTACGTCCCTATATTTCTTCAACGAATTGGAATCGGGAACGATAGATGACAAGAGAATTCGGAACGAATCGTTGTAAATTTCTTTCACCACATCCAATGCAGGACGATAAATTACATTGATTTTGGCATTTTTGTATTGCGATTCAAAAACCATAATTTCTGTATCTAAAATGGGTTTGTAGCATTCATCTGCCAATATCGTTATTTTGCCCGTAGTAGGCGTATCTGTAGCTACTTTGGATTTATTATCACAACCAAAAAACAAGAAAAGGGCTCCAAAAGCAACAATTATTTTATTCATAACAATATAATTTAGATAATATTAAAGATAATTTTTTCGAGCTCTATAAATTCTAAAAAGACCGTAGAGAAATAATATAGCGGCAAAAATATAAGCATTGATAGTAGGTAACGTAGTTTTATCTTTGATCCAAATGACAACGCCACTCAAAACAATAAATGCAATAGCAATAACCATCCTAAATATATAATTAACTTTTTCCGAATTTTCTATCATGGTCTCAACCTTTAATTTTAGAACGCAAATTTAATGAAAAATATTATCCATGTGGAAATTCCATATAAAATTAAACAAAACTTAATGATTTTGAATTTTATAAAGCGTAAAAATCTCAATTTTGTTTGCAGGATTGATTTTATGCAATAATTTTTCAAACCATACCGGCTCAAACTTTGTAATGTACTTTAATTTGACATTAAACGTCTCTTGATAGTGTGCCACTTTTTGGGCTTCATTTTTGGCATTACAAATTACGAGGAATTGAGTTTTAGGCAAAATATTTGTATCTGTTTTTAAAATATTTATAGAATTTGAGAAATAAATATCATTTCTCCAAATAGAAAAAAATGAATCTTTTGCAGGTAAATGATTATCTACTATGAAAAATTTTTCGTGAATCTTAAAATTTGAATAGGCATAAGGCATTTGAAGTTCATAAGAAATTTCGGAAAGGTCAAAAATCGTATTTACCGCTAACTTTTGCGTATTCGCAAAATATCCCATCAATTGTATGCGTGATTTTTTGGGAAAATATGTAGCGAAAATCATTAATAAAACAATATTTAAACTCCAAAATACATTGAGTAACTTTTTGGATATTTTCTGCCAAAGAATTGACTTATTTTCTATAAAATTCATCCAACTATTCCAAGAAAGAATCATAAATAAAGGCAAAATGGGGAAAATAAAGCGTTCTTGTTTATTTGGAAAAACAGAATGTGCTATTAAAAAAAATAAAATGGGGAGTGACAGCAATGCGTGTCTTTTCATTGACTCATAAAATCCAATCCACATAAATAGCCCTATCGTGATAAACATTCCCAAAACATCCAAAAAATATTTAAAAATAGACCCTTGAATAAAATCATTTTTATGCGCTATGTTGTATAAAAAATAATTACAAATAGCGTAAAACGGTTTTTTGAAATAATACCAACCCATTCCTCCCTCAATGATTGCAAATCCCAACACAAATGTGAATCCATACAAAAAAGCTTTTTTATATGATTTTTGAAATAACAAAATTAATGGAAAAGATAGAAAAAAAATGGCTAGTTGAAATCGAAATGCTACCGCAAGAGCTCCTAAAAAGCCCGCTAAAACCCATTTTCTAGACTTATCCGCCATCAAATAATATACCGAAGCCATCAACGGAGGAATACAAACAAACTCAACCAAATTTCTAACTGCCAAAAAGGGAAATATCCAAAAAAATGATAGGAACAAAAGTATAGATTTTGCTTTTTGTTCATCGGCAATCTTTAGAGCAATTTTGTATCCATAAAACAAAGTGCCCATAGACCAAACGGCATGTAAAAAACGATTAAAATATTGCGCCAACCCTAGCGAATGAAGCCCTAAAAAATGTGCTAATTTTAATATAATAAAATTAATCTTTGGGTACCAAAATGAGAAAATCAAAGCATTGGGATTGTTTTGTAAATTGTAATAC
>JBIPPG010000262.1:0-4044 GCA_044368545.1 Chitinophagales bacterium
TTACCTTTGGTATTTGTGAGTATCATGACTTTTATTTTGATTATAAGTTCTGTTACAATGGTAAGAGCGGTACAAGAAGGTGCAATGATGAATAGAAAAGGAGTTATCATCAATTTAATTCCCACAATATTATTTGGTATTTTGTTTTTATTATGTCAGTATTTTGAGTGGACTCACTTAATTCATCATGGTATGACTATGACTACTATGCCTGCAGATTTTGCGGGTGAGAATGGATTAGTTGCAAAACAATTTGGTTCTTTCTTTTTTACCATTACAGGATTTCACGGTTTACACGTATTGGGAGGAGTTATACTTAATATTTATTTATTATTAAGAACTGCTAAAGGAGATTTTGATAGATTAGGACATTATGAAATGGTTGAAAAAATTGGTTTGTACTGGCACTTTGTTGACTTAGTATGGGTTTATGTATTCTTAGCTTTCTATTTAATGTAAAAATAAAGTATTAAATAATTTTAAATTAAAGATATAATTATGGCACACCACGAAGAAAATATAAAATTAGAGAATCATTTAGCAATGACACAGCATGAATACGAACATCATAAAACAGATGTTTGGAAAACTACAATACTTTTATCTGTAGTTACAATTGTAGAAGTTGTTTTTGCTATTTATTATGAAAAATCATTAATTCCAATGGGATGGCCTTTATGGGCTTTGAGATTATTCTTAGTATTAGCATCTGTATTAAAAGCTTTCTATATTATGGCAGTTTTTATGCACGTAAAACATGAGAAAAAAGCGTTTATTTTTACAATTTTAGTACCGTTTACTTTATTAATATGGATGATAATAGCATTCTTGTATGATGGCGATAGCTGGAATTCAATGAATAAAGGACGTTTTGGAGAAAAACCACATCCAGCTGTAGTAGAGCAGAATAAAGGTGTAACTAAACATCATTAAAAATTTTAAAATATAAATATTGAAAAGGACGTTTAAATTATATTTAATACGTCCTTTTTTTGTTAAATTAAAAAATATGAATAATAAATCTGTAGCAAAGTTTATTGCCTTTATAATAGTAGCATTACTACCTGTAGTGATTTTTCTTTATTTCAAAAACAGAAATAATTTTGAAAATTCAGCTTCTCCAAAAGTAATGTGGCCGATAGATACAAAAGTTGTAAATGGCAAATCAGATACAATTTATCATAAAATTCCTGATTTTGAGGCTACGAATGCTAATGGCACTCTAATTTCTTCAAAAGAAATGGATGGAAATGTTAGTGTAGTTGAATTTTTCTTTGCTCAATGCCCATCTATTTGCCCCATAATGAATCAACAAATGGAGCGAGTATTTACTAATTTATCTAGAAATAATAATTTTAAGATTTTTAGCTATACAATTGATCCTGAAAGAGATAGTTTATCTTCTCTAACGGATTATGCATTAAAACATAATGCGGATTTAAGTAAATGGTATTTTTTAAGAGCCAATCAACAAGATGTATTCAATTTTGGTAGAAATGGATTGAAAATCCCCGTAGATTTAGAAGATAGTGAAGCTGGCTTTTTGCATAGCGAACGTTTTGTATTAGTGGATTGGAATAGAAATATTAGAGGTTATTATATGGGGACAGATAGTCTGGAAGTGAACAGAATGATGCATGATATAGTTTTATTATTGAGTGAAAAGGAATTAAAAGAAAAAAAGAAAAATAGAAATAAGTAAATTTATAATTATGAATGATAAGTTAGCCAAGATTTTAGTAGCTGTCGTAACAATTGTAGTAATTGGATTGGTTACTTTTATGTATGTTTTTAAAGGATTTGTAAATGTTTTTAAAGATAATTTCCCCACTTTTGATATTTGTTCATTGCCTTTGTATAATGCTATTTTTAATTCAATAGTATCTATTTCGTTAGTGTTGGCATTTTATTTTATCAAGAATAAAAATATAAAAATGCACCAATATATGGTATATAATGCGAGTTTCTTTTCATTGTTATTCTTGTTGAATTATGTGTTTTATCATTTGATTTCAGAAAATACAAAGTATGGTGATGAAGGATTGGTAAAGTATATTTATTTATTTATATTGTTTACACATATTGTATTGGCTGCGTTAAGTTTCCCATTTATACTATGGACATTATTTTTAGGTTTGACCAATCAAGTACAGAAACATAGAAAAATTGCTAAGATTGTATTTCCAGTATGGCTATATGTAGCTATTACAGGCGTAGTTGTTTATATCATGATTTCTCCGTATTATACAAATTAAGTAATCTTCACTATTTTACAGTAAAAAAGCCTCCAACTTGGAGGCTTTTTGTTTATCTGGAAATTGATTGTTAAAATTTCAAGTGTTTAATAGTTAAGCCATTATTTATTAGGTGATTGAGCGAGTCAATACCGATTTTTATATGGGTTTCTACAAAATTACGAGTAACTACCGTATCACTTTTTTCAGTTTTTACACCATCGGGTTCCATAGGTCTATCACTTACTAAAAGTAAGGCGCCTGTTCTAATTTTATTATAATGTCCTACTGTGAAAATAGTGGCAGTTTCCATATCTATAGCTTCTACACGAAGTTTTTTGAGATAATCTTTAAATTCGAGATCATGTTCCCAAACTCGTCTATTAGTCGTGTATACTGTTCCTGTCCAGTAATCCAAATCATTATCTCGAATAGCCGTGGAAATAGCTTTTTGTAGGGCAAATGCAGGAAGTGCAGGCAATTCCGAAGGGAAATAGTCATTTGAGGTTCCTTCACCTCTTACTGCAGCTATAGGCAAAATCAAATCTCCTAAATTAAATTTACTTTTAAGCCCACCACATTTTCCCAAAAATAGACAAGCTTTAGGTTCTATGGCTTTAAGCAAGTCCATTACCGTAGCTGCATTGGGACTTCCCATTCCAAAATTAATCATTGTGATATTTCCGTGAGTAGCCGTTTGCATGGCTTTATCTTTACCCATGATTTCTACTTGGTTTAGATTTGCAAAATACTCTACATAGCCAATAAAATTGGTCATGAGTACATATTCTCCAAAATCTTCTAATTTTCTACCGGTATAGCGTGGCAACCAGTTTTTGATGATATCTTCTTTATTTTCCATTTTTAAATGATTTATTTTGATTAAAAAAAGTCAAAATGAGGGAAATGCCTATATGTTGAAGGCTTCATTTAAAATGCAAAAGTAATTTTTTATTTTTAAAAAGGCTAAAAAAAGGCTATTAATTCATTTTTTTAAAATTCTAGAATAACTAATTCGCTTTTTTTGAAGGAATTGGATCGCAAATTTTGATTGACAATTTCTTTTATATCTTTGGATAATTGGTCTATTATTCTTAGTTTTGCAAAAGGCCTAAAATATACCATACTAATTTCTCTTACGGGAATAGGTGTTTTGAATGCCACTACTTTTTCTTTTCGATCTTTTGATAAGGTTTCGTAGTACAATTCAGGTATAAAAGTAAGTCCACCCATAATATCCACCATATTTAAAATGGTTTCAAAAGAATTGGCTTGAAATTTTAAATTATTAGGCAAAGAATTTGTTTTGTTTATTTGGCATAATTGTATGACTTGGTCTCGCATACAATGGCCTTCTTCTAGCATCCAGAGAGGGTAATTAGTTAGTTCTTCAGGCAAAATATATTTTTTATTCTTATTAGTATTTCCATAAACCATAAGTGTTTCGTAGTATAGTATCGATTCTTCAATTTCATTATCGTGAAGTGGTGTGGATAAAATTCCTGCATCTATAGTGCCTTCTTTGAGTTGTCTAATTATATTTTGAGTGGTAATTTCGGATAATTCTAGTTCCAAAAGTGGATATTTTTCAATGATAGGAAATAATATTTTGGGTAATAAGGAGTTAGCTATCGTAGGGATAATTCCCATTTTTAATTTACCTTCAATTTTATGTTCTTTGGATTTTGCCAATGCCACAATTTCCTTTGAATGAAAAACCGTTTTCTTAGCTTCATCAATAATTTCTCTCCCTAATTCTGTCGTCAATATAGGAGTCGTTTTTCTATCAAATAGTATCACATTCAATTCT
>JBIPPG010000263.1:0-4035 GCA_044368545.1 Chitinophagales bacterium
TATCAATTGTAAAACCAACATAGACCCCCAATTTGTGAGTACGACCATAGATAAAGAAAATCTGAACTTGAAAGCCACATCGCCTTGTATCGATGCAGGTAAAAGTAATGGACTACTGATAGACATCAAAGGAAATCCTAGGCCGAATGGAAGCGGAATAGATATTGGGGCTTTTGAATATATGCCCTAGATTTTAAAATCATTTTAATATTATTTTTGAAAATAAAATTTAAAGTTTATATTTGCTTTTAAATAAAAGCTTTAAATATGAACAAAAAATTTACATTACTCATTGTTGCTTTACTAGCAGCAACCCAAATTTTGGTAGCTCAGACGCTTTCTGGAAAAATTGAAGATAGTGATGGCAAACCCATTAGTGGTGCCATAATATTGGAAAAAGGAACTACCAACGGAACGCACTCTGGATTTAATGGTGGCTTCAAAATGAAAACACCCGCCAATGGCAGTACGCTGAAGATTAGCTGCATTGGTTACCAAACCCTAGAAATGGGCTATAATGGTCAAGGAACTTTGCAAGTAAAACTAGAATCTAAAATGACACAGGGCAAAGAAGTCCAAATTGTAGGAAGTAGAAATACCAAAAGAACAGTATTGGAAACGGCAGTACCTGTAGACATTATCAATGTTTCCAAAACAAGCCAATCTATGGGACAAGTAGATGTGAATCAGATTTTGCAATATACGGCACCTTCATTTAATACCAATAAACAATCGGGTTCGGATGGTTCGGATCACGTAATGCCAGCAACTTTGCGCGGTATGGGACCTGACCAAACATTGGTTTTGCTCAATGGAAAAAGATACCATCAGTCTGCCTTGGTAAATTTATACGGAACAAGAGGTAGAGGCAATACAGGTACAGACCTCAACACGATTCCTGCTACTGCCATTGAAAGAATAGAAATCCTTCGAGATGGTGCTTCGGCTCAATATGGCTCGGATGCGATTGCGGGTGTTATGAACATTATCCTGAAAAAAAGTACAGGAAGATTGACAGGAAGCTTAGGACTTGGTGCTAACTATACAGGCTATGGAAGTTCGCTAAACACAGCATTTGGCAATGCCATTCCTTCTACTTTTGACGGCGAACAAGCTAGTTTGGGTCTCAACTACGGCGTAGACATCAAAAACGGTTATCTAAATATGACATTGGAAGGACAATTCAAAAACAAAACGCTTAGACCTAATTTTGCACCGTTGTATTCCGAAAGTTATAGAGAAAAATCGGGCGATCCTTCTTACCAAAATTTCTCGTTCTTCACAAACTTTTCAAAACAATTAAGCGAAAAAATAGAGTTATACGCTAATTTAGGCGTGGGAATGCGAAATGGTTCATCTTATGCGTGGACTAGAACGGCAGATGACAGTAGAAATATTCCATCAATCTATCCAAATGGATTTAACCCAGATATTAAAGCAAATATATTAGATGCTCAAACGACTGTAGGGCTAAAAACAACTTTGAACAACATTGATTTTGATATTTATGCCAATTATGGATTCAATCAATTCAAATACGATGTGCACAATACTTTGAATACTTCGCTTGGCGCTACTTCGCCTACACAGTTTTATTCGGGAGGATTTTCTTTGGATCAAAAATTAGTAGGAATTTCAGCCTCAAAAAATTATGATAATGTATTGAGTGGATTTAACCTTGCAGGTGGAATTGAAGGCAGAATGGAGCGATATATAATGATGGCTGGCGATTCCAATTCTTATTTCCAATATTCCGATGCAGCACCTGGTGCGCAAGGATTCCCAGGATTTCAACCTAGAGATGCTTCTAATAATTCAAGAAGCAATGTTGGTGCTTTCCTCGATGCCGAAATAGATATTACCAAAAAATGGATGGTAAGTACCGCTATTAGAGTTGAGAATTATTCAGACTTTGGATTTACACCAAATTTCAAATTTGCAACTCGTTATAAATTAACCGATAATGCTATTTTGAGAGGTGCGATATCTACAGGATTTAGAGCGCCATCTTTGGCTCAATTATATTTTAGCTCTACCTTTACCAATGTAGCTGCTGGTGTAATTCAAGACCAAGTGTTAGCGCCTAATAATTCGGATTTAGCTAAATTGATGAATATTCCTACCCTCAAACAAGAAACTTCTGTAAATGGAAGCTTGGGAATAGCCTTGAAACCAGAGAAAGATTTCTCATTGACCATAGATGGATATATGGTAAAAGTAAAGGATAGAATTGTATTGACAGGTGTATTCTCAAGCGATATTCCAGAAATCAGCTCAATATTATCCGCTAGGAATGTGACAGGTGTTCAGTTTTTTACCAATGCAGCCAATACAACTACAATGGGATTGGACATCGTAGCCAGCAAAACCAATATCAACATTTTCAAAGGAAATCATACCTTGACTTTTGCGGCCAATTTGAACAAAATGACTATTGATGAAATTTATACCAATCAATTGCTTTCAAACTACTCCGAAACTTATTTTGGTCCTAGAGAAAAAGCATTTTTATTAGCATCGGCGCCTAGTCATAAACTCTCTTTAAATTTTGATCAAAAATGGGAGAAAATCGCGTTGAATTTGCGTTTTACACATTACAGTTCTGTGATTTTGAGAGATTGGAACAATGATATTAATCTATACAAATCCAGATTAGTTACCGATTTATCTGCTTCATTTAATGTAACAAATAATCTTCTTTGGACATTGGGATGCAACAATCTTTTTGATGTATATCCTACCCTTCAAAACCCAGGAT
Organism: Chitinophagales bacterium; assembly: GCA_044368545.1. Taxonomy (GTDB): domain Bacteria; phylum Bacteroidota; class Bacteroidia; order Chitinophagales; family JADJOU01; genus CHPMRC01. Next base: position 2,759 of record JBIPPG010000263.1, read on the forward strand.
ACACCGAAGGTGGAGGAATGTGGGATGCTGTACAGAATGGAAATTCGGGTGCATTCTTTTATACAAAAGTTGGATTTAAATTTTAGTAAAATCCTACATTCAGATTCTTTTAAACAAAAAAAATATAATTTCAAAATCCCGCAAATGCGGGATTTTGCGATTAATTACTACTAGTGATTAATTTATTAAATATTGACTAGTGGTTCACAAAAAAGCACCATAAGATAGTATGATTTTCAATAAAAACGATTATATTTGCAATCAAAATACATATCCTTTGAAGATAAACTTTTAAAAAAAAGTACTATAAATCTTTGGGTATATAAAATTATTTAAGGGAGAATGAAGTTGTTAATTTTTATCATAACTATTACTTTAAATTTAAATTGCTTTTCTCAAAAGATAAAAGTATTGATTCAGTCCAACCTTTTTAAAGTAATTGAAGATAAAGACAAATGCAAATATTCTATTTCAAGTAAAAAATATAACTTAACAAATATTAAGTATCTAAAAATTTTGGATAGAGGATTTCAAATTATAGATGATACCAACAAAATAAAATATTTTAAGTATTTAGGAGAACAAAAAATTGTAAAATATTCAGAAGAAGATGAACCCTATTTAACTCCAAATGATAGCTTTAATATTGAAATAACAGATAGTTATTTAGATATAATTAGTTTTAAAGGAGTTTGTGGTAGTGTTCCAAGTTATGAATTGCAAATAGTTGAAAGAGATGATATTTACCAAGTTGTTTGTTATAAATGGAATTTTGGAGATCAAAAAGGTAGTTCAAGATATATTGTTTTAAAGAATATACCACGATTGAATATAGAAAAATTGGCTTTTCTCAAAAGTCGTAGTTTATCGCTTCAAATTACAAGCAATGATATTCTAGAAAACAATGAAGAAAACATAAATGACAATTTGTCATATATTTTTAAAACAAATAATAAGTTTGGAATACTATATAAAACAGCACCGATTTATGACAGTATAAAAAATGTAGACGACTTAACATATGTATCAAGTAATGGTTTACATAATTATTATGAACTTAACCTTAAACCGAAATACAAGTTTTTAGGCAGTTTTATTGGATATGTATGCCCATTTACAACGATTAAAGGGCAAAAAGGGTTTATAGACAGGGAAGGAAAAGAAATCTATTAAAAATTTCAGAAATCAGGTAGGTTATTCCATATAATCTTATTTATTCTATATGAAATTCATATCTTGCTTAGCAGGACGTTTAGCACAACGAACCAACCATTCCT
>JBIPPG010000029.1:0-13629 GCA_044368545.1 Chitinophagales bacterium
TAGGCGGGGTTTCGTCTCCGCTTGACAGTTTTGTGGTAGCCGAAAGTTCAGTGCTCCGAACAAACTTCTGTGCTGAAAAGCCCGCCCATCGCCAATCTGCAAAACGTTACCACTAATGCTAAAAAGACGATGACGAAAATATATAAAAATAATTTATTTTAGAATTATGCAGACAAAATTTAGAAAAATGACTACTGAAAAAGAAACCTCCCATTTTTAGGAAATTCCAAAACCATTGTACGCGATTTCACAAAACCTTCGAATATTGAAAAAAAAATTAAAAAATATTGTTTACATATAACGAAACTTTTGTATATTTGTACCCAATTAAGAACATTCAAATATGGACAAATTTTTTGAAATAATAATTTTGGAAGAGGCATTTGAGTTCTTAAAAAAATTGGATAAAAAGCATTCTGAGAAAATACTTTATAATATTCGTAAAGCACAGACAGAACAAAATCCAGAATTATTTAAAAAACTAAAAGATGAAATTTGGGAGTTTAGAACATTATACCAAGGATTACAATATAGGCTTTTAGCCTTTTGGGATAAAACGGATACAAAAGATACGTTTGTAGTTTCAACACACGCATTTATAAAGAAAAGAAGTGATGTTCCTGAAAAAGAAATTATAAAAGCTAAGAAAATTAGAGAAAAATATTTTGAAGAACGTAATAAAATAAAAAAATGAAAAAATATACATTAGATGAAGTTACGGATCAATTAGTAGGAAAAGTTGGTACTGCTGACAGAGACAGATTTGAATATGAATTACAAATGGATTTAATTGGCAAAGCAATTAAACAAACTCGTCAAGAAAGACAATTAACACAAGAAGAATTGGGTAAACTTATTGGAGTTCAAAAAGCACAAATTTCAAGACTTGAAAGTAACGCAAGTAATGCTACAATTGACACTTTAATGCGTGTATTTACAGCATTAAAAGCAAAAGTAAAATTACAAGTTGAATTGCCTCGAACATTGATAAAAATAGGATAAAACAAAAAAACAATTTTACTATTTCATTAATACATCCATCCCCTTACTTCAACTGCTCCTTCCACTCACTTAGCTTTATCAAAGCTTCCATTGGGGACAAATTATTGATATTGAGATTTTTAAGCTCGTCTCTTAGTTGTGCAATCACAGGATCGGCCTGATCAAAAATACTCATTTGAAAACTTGTTTGCTTGGCTATTTGAGCCACTTTGCTTTTTGTACTAGTAGGCGATACCGATTTTTGTTCCAAATCGTGCATAATCGATTCGGCTCGTTTGATCAAATCATTGGGCATCCCCGCTAGCTTGGCTACGTGTATACCAAAACTATGTTCGCTACCTCCTTCCACCAATTTTCTCAAAAACAAAATCGTGCCATCGATTTCTTTGGTTTGGATATGATAATTTTTGATGCGTTCGTGCTTATTGCCCAGTTCATTGAGTTCGTGATAGTGTGTAGCAAAAAGGGTTTTGGGTTTTTGCTGGGAAAAATACAAATACTCCGCCAAACTCCACGCTATCGAAATACCATCATACGTGCTGGTTCCTCGGCCTATTTCATCCAATAAAATGAGACTGCGCTCCGAAAAATTATTGACTATACTCGCTGTTTCGTTCATTTCCACCATAAAGGTACTCTCGCCCATACTCAAATTGTCATTTGCGCCAACCCTCGTAAATAATTTATCTATAAAGCCAATATGCGCCTCCGATGCAGGGACATAGCATCCCATCTGCGCCATCAAAACGATCAAAGCCGTTTGCCGCAGCACCGCACTTTTCCCCGACATATTGGGTCCTGTGAGGAGGATAATCTGTTGTTCTTCATTGCTCAAATACGTATCGTTGGGGATATACGCTTGATCCATTCCCAATCTTTTTTCAATTACAGGATGGCGTCCTTGTTTGATATCAATCACCAACGTATCGTTCAAAATCGGTCGGCAATAATTATTTTGCAACGCCACTTGAGCAAAACAAATCAAACAATCCAATTCGGCTATCATTTTAGCGTTAATTTGAACAGGATCGATATATTCTTGCAAATCTCGCACCAATTGCATCCACAATTTCTCCTGAATCTGGTACATTCTATCTTCTGCACCCAAGATTTTATTTTCATATTCCTTCAATTCGGGCGTAATATAGCGTTCGGCATTGGAAAGCGTTTGCTTGCGAATCCAATCTTCGGGTACTTTATGTTTGTGCGAATTGGTCACTTCAAGAAAATATCCAAATACATTATTAAATCCAATTTTGAGATTGGTAATTTCAGTTCTTTCAGTCTCTCGTTGTTGGATTTCGAGCAAATATTCCTTGCCATCGTGCATCAGCGAAAGATTTTCGTCCAAATCGGCATTAAAACCGCGTTTAAATACACAACCTTTGTTGAGTGCGGTATTAGCCTCATCCAGCAACTGCGTGTCTATCATTTCTATCAAATTCTGACAAGGATTGAGAAAATCGAGATATTTCATCAAGGATTTTTCGCCACTCTCTTGAATCACTTGAATGATTTGCTTAATAATTTGTTGCGATTTTTTGAGCTGAACCACTTCTCGAGGCGACATTTTTTGCATCGCTACCCTAGAAATCAATCGCTCCAAATCTCCTACTTGCTTGATCAATTCCGCCAATTTCTCTTTCAAATCTTCTTTTTTCAAGAAAATTTCAACTTGATTGAGTCGATGATTGATTTTATCGATATCGATTAAAGGCAATAAAATCCATCGCTGAAGCATACGAGCGCCCATACCAGTTTGGGTTTTATTGATGACATCAAAAAGCGAAGTAGCCCCTGCGTGAACACTTTCTACCAATTCTAAATTTCGGATAGAAAAATTATCGAGCCATACATAATCAGAAGATTGAAGTATGGAAATTTTGCTTATATGGTCTAATTTGTGCTGTTCATTGCTATTGAGATAATGCAAAATAGCTGAAGCTGCCGTGGTGCTTTCGTCAAATCCTTCTATCCCAAATCCTTTGAGCGATAGGGTTTGAAACTTTTTCAATAAGGTTTCTTTTGAAAAATCATCGCCATAAATCCAATCCTCAAGCGGATAGGTATAAAAATGAGTTGATAGCTTCTGAATCCACTCTTTTAAGCTATTTTTAGGATAAATAATTTCAGAAGGATTATAACTTTGTATAATTTTTTCGATATAAGCCTCCGAACCTTTGGCTATATAAAATTCCCCCGTAGAAATATCAATTAACGCTATTCCAAGCCCATTTTTGCTGGAATAAACCGATGCCAAAAAGTTATTTTTTTGACTATCCAAAATAGAATCTGAACTAGCCAATCCGGGTGTAATAATTTCAGTAACGCCTCTTTTTACAATCGTTTTGGTCATTTTGGGATCTTCCAATTGCTCGCAAATAGCTACTCGATAGCCACTGCGCACTAATTTGGGCAAATAATTCTCCAAAGCGTGATAGGGAATCCCTGCTAACGGCATTTCGCCTGCAGAGCCATTATGTCTTTTGGTAAGCGTGATTCCCAAAGCCGCAGAAGCTTTTACCGCATCATCGCCAAAGGTTTCGTAGAAATCCCCTACCCTAAAAAGTAAAATCGCATCGGGATATTTAGCTTTTATTTGGTTGAACTGTTGCATCAAGGGGGTTTCCTTGCTCATAAAACTACTATTTTTTGAATATTCTAACGTGCGAAGGTAAAATATTCCCCCCGAAGACTTTCAATTATCTTTTTAGATGTAGAAATTTTGTTGATAAGCCTTTCCTTTCCAAATTCTTTTGACAATTTACCCAAAAGATTCAATTCATTATCCTTATATTTGCCACTGAATTAACCAAAGACGTTTTGCGTCAAAACACTTTCAAAATCAAATAGATAGCATGATAGATATCGATACTATACAGTCCACAGGAGAACAAGATACTCGTTCGGGGTTTGGCGTAGCCATGAGTCAATTAGCGGATGAAAATCCAGCAGTAGTAGCCCTTTGCGCCGATTTGACAGATTCGCTTAAATTGGGGGATTTTAAGAAAAAAGTACCCAATCGTTTTATTCAATGCGGAATAGCCGAAGCCAATATGATAGGCTTGGCAGCAGGTTTGGCAATTGGTGGCAAAATTCCTTTTGCTACGTCATTTGCCAATTTTGTGACAGGCAGAGTTTATGACCAAATAAGACAATCCGTGGCTTATTCCAATAAAAATGTGAAAATATGTGCATCGCACGCAGGACTTACATTAGGTGAAGACGGTGCTACACATCAAATATTGGAAGATATTGGATTGATGCAAATGCTTCCTAATATGACGGTAATTAATACGTGCGACTACAATCAAACCTTACTTGCTACAAAAGCAATAGCCGAATATGATGGCCCCGTTTATTTAAGATTTGGAAGACCCAAAGTGCCAATATTTACTTCATTGGAAGAGCCGTTTCAAATAGGAAAAGCCCAAAAAATATGTGATGGAACAGATATTACCATTCTGGCAACAGGACACTTGGTATGGGAAGCGGTAGTAGCTGCCAAAAGACTAAAAGCGGAAGGTATTTCAGCCGAAATATTGAATATTCATACCATTAAGCCTTTGGATAGCGAAGCTATTTTAAATAGTATTGCTAAAACAAAAAAAGTAATCGTAGCAGAAGAACATCAAAAATTAGGTGGGCTGGGCAGTACGGTAGCCTTGCTTTTATCCGAAAAAATGCCAACGCCAATGGGTTTTGTATCGGTAAATGATAGTTTTGGAGAAAGTGGAACGCCAGCTCAATTGATGAAAAAATATGGTTTGGATAGCGAAAATATCTATCTAAAAGCTAAATCTATGCTTTAAAATGATGCTGATAGACACCCACAGTCATTGTTATATCGATTCGATGATTTCGACGAAACCACAATGGCTCAAAAACATAGCAGAAAAAAAGGTACAACATATTTTATTGCCCAATATAGACAAAGAGTCCATCCCTTTTTTGGAGGCTTTGGTAGATGAAAACCCACAACTTTTTTTACCAATGATGGGCATTCATCCTTGTGATATAAAAGAGAGCTATAAGTCCGACTTGGTATATGTACAAAATCATTACCAAAAAAATCCAAATCGTTATTTTGGAATAGGGGAAATTGGGTTGGATTATCATTGGGATATGACCTTTCAAAAAGAACAAATTTGGGCTTTTGAAGCGCAATTGGAATGGGCCATTGCTGAAAATAAGGCCGTATCCATTCATTCACGAAAAGCCAATCACGATACAATTCCTATAATTTCCAAATATGCAAAAAAAGGATTGAAAGGCGTAATGCATTGTTTTTCAGGTTCAATTCAAGAAGCCGAAAAAATAATAGAAGCGGGATTTTATTTGGGAATAGGAGGCGTAGTTACTTATCCCAAAGCAGGATTGGCGGAAATTTTGCCGAGTATACCCATCGAAAAATTGGTACTAGAAACCGACGCTCCTTTCCTGCCTCCCGTACCGCACCGAGGCAAACAAAACGAAAGTAGTTTTCTATATCATATTGCCGAAAAATTATCCGATATATATCAAATCTCATACGAAAATGTAGCTAATATTACGAGTCAGAACGCTATAGACCTTTATAATCTTTCACATTTATCTAAAATTTGAATTCGATGAATCCATTTAAATCCGTTATTTATTATATGTGGTTTTTGGCAGTAATGCTTATATTTGCTTTTAGTATATACCAGATGGCTCGATTTGGTTTTGCATCCAAAGCATTAATTAGCTTTATCTGTGGCATTTTGGGACTTATTTTCCTAAAGAAATTTAAGCACAAAAATTAGATTTTTTTCAAAAAAAAAAGAATACTAAAAAAAGCAAGACTTGCAACTCAATAATCCTATGGCTTTACCCTACGACTATACAAACCTAAATTTTTTTAGAAATAATTCAAAAATAGATTTTTTGATGTTACTTTTTTATTATATATTTGCATTCAACCATAAATCCATAAGTTATGAATAAAAACGAAGAATTAGGACAAAAACTATTGTTTTTTAGAAAGAAAAAGCTTATGATGACCCAAACAGAGCTTGCGGAAAAGTTAAAAATTGCTCAAGAAAATATCTCAAAAGCAGAAAGAGGTAAGCAAAATCCACAGCAAATCATAAACAAAATAGTTAATATTTTTAATATTCCTATTGAAGAAATAGAAGATATTGAATTGGATAAGATCTTTAATTTTTATGGTCATATCGATAATAATTATGGAACTCAGAATAATTATTATAAAAACGATGACATCTCTCTGAAAGATATTAAAAAATCATTGATTGGTATTGTAAAATCTGTGGACTATCTGCTGAAACAAGATAAAATTAAAATTGATAAAGATTAATACACATTTTTTAATGTAATTTTTATAAAAATTACTATATTTGCTTTGTGTAAACTCATCAATTTGAAACAAATATACCTGATTGTAGTACTTATCATTTTGCTATTCCCTATTTCTATGCTAGGTCAGCGTTCCTTTCTAGATAGTGGCAAAATATGGAAAATAGCCTATACTAATTGGGGTATTGTACAATCCACAAATATGGTAAGTGTAAATCCAAATGATACGCAATCTATTAATGGGAAGATGTATATAAATTTTCAAAACAAATTAATTAGAGAGGAAAATAAAAAAGTATTTTTAAGAGATAGCGGTATAGATTATTTAATTTATGATTTTAATTTAAATATTAATGACTCTTTTCAAGGACATGACTTTTATTCAAAAAGAAAGTTTACAATGTATGTATTATCCCGAAAAAAGATTAAATTGAAAAACTATGTTGATAGTGTAGTATATTTAGAAATTCATTACCCATACGCAAGAAATTATCCCCCAATGAAGATTATAGAAGGGATAGGTGCTTTAAATTATCATCCAATTACGCCCTATAATTTGTATTATACTTCAGATATGGGAGTATCGGTTTCCTGCTTTTTGTACAAAGAAGAAAAAGTGCTGGATGGATTGATTAATGAATCTACTTGTTGCTACGATGATGATATTTTAAATTCTTCCAATATATGGACCATTTATGAATCGGATGATAATGGAGACACCAAATACATTTCTAAAATTACATCTACCAATATAGATACAACAATAAACAACAAATCCTATAGAATATTGAAATTCAACTCCGATAATATTTATGTACGAAAAGATTCAAACAAATATTATCAGTATTTAGCGCCCTGGAATTTAGAATTTTTGTTATATAAGGAAAATGCAAAAGTGGGCGATACTATTCAAAACCGAAATGGATTCGATCCTTTAATTGTTGATTCTGTTAGAATTAAATTGGTCAATGATAATATTTTGAAATACTATTATACAAAAAAAGATACCATTATTGGAGGTATTGGGAATGTAAACGAAGTATTTTTTCTTAAATCAAAAAATAGAACACCCGAATACCGTTCGGGGAATGTTTGTTTTAGTAGAAATACCTGCAATATTTTCTTTAATCAATACCCTGAATCCTCAAATTTTAAAGATTGTGAGCTGGGAATAGGTATACTTGAAACCTATTCAAAATTTGATATTTACCCAACCTATACCAAAGATGAAGTACATATAGTACGAAGCGATTTCGCTCCTGTAGCAATTAATGTATATGACTTATTGGGAAATTGTATTTTAACAAAAACAACCCGAATTTCAAACGAAAAACTCTCGCTAAAAAACCTACAATCTGGTATTTATATCATTGAAATAGGGAATTATAGGAGAAAAGTAGTGAAGGACTAGAAAACGGTTTTACCACCTTGCACGCGGGATAGTAGCGAGCACGAAGCGAAACAAAGTGAAGCGGAGTAAAGCGAATAGCCCCTTACGTGCCCAAAAATTAAATAAAAATTAATATAACCAACGCACACCTACTTGAGCATTAACGCCATAAGAAGGGTAGCCGATGATGCGCGTTACTTTCGTGTTTAAGCAATTGTTTACTTGTCCAAAAAGGAAAATATTGTTTTTGAAGCCATATTCGGTGCCAATATTCAAATCAAGCTGTAAGGGAGAACTCACTTGAGCGCCTTTGATGACAGATTTTACGCCACTCACGGCAAATGCGTCTAACTGAAAAATCCAATTGGGTTTGTGTTTGTAGAGTACGCCTAAATTTGTAACGATAGACGGAAGATTATAGGCAATTTTATCATCATTATCTACTTCATAAAAATAAAAATCATTTTTGAGCGTAAAATCAAAGGGTAAGCTTGATTTATAACTCAATTCCAACGCAACATTGTTTGAAGTTAAATTTTTCTCAACTACTGCATTCAAAAAGCGAGGATTCAATGAATCATTTGCAAAAAGCAAAGCATCTTTGATGATTTTTTGGGTAAGGGAGGCTTGGTAGCTGAATTTATTAAAATTCCCTTTGAAACCGCCTGCTCTGCGCTCTACCCTAGAAATAGGCAATACGGTATTTTCATTGAGGACAAAAGGATTTTCATTGAGTAGCTGCGATAAACGATTGGTCTGTAAAGTTCTATGCCATATCGTAAAAAACGTAATGTATTTTGGCACTAATTGCACCTCACTCTCAAATCGTGGCAAGGCATAGAAAGAACCGCTTCCATTCAAAGTTGCGCTATAAAAATTGATGCCTGCAAGGAACTTTAAGCTTTTATTGCTGTATTGAACTTCGGGATTGAGGTTGAGAAGCGAACGATGCGTTTGTACCCCAAAATTGGTTTGTGAAACCTCTACACCAGCATTCAAATACAAAAATGCGGCTTTGCTATAATTGTATTTTCCTTGACCATTTACATAATATCGATATTCGCTATTGGAATGACTTCCTGTATTTTTATCCAAGGATTCAAAACCATAATCGCCCCCAAATTCCGCTTGAAAAGACATTTTTTTCTCTTCCAATCGCTCTTTGGACAATTTGACACCTAGGTTCATTCCATTATAAAATCTACCCGCATTGTCCTTGAAATTGCTTTCATTTACATTACCAAAAAAGTTGTATTTTTTACTATCAAATCCAATAAATGGTGCGATTTGAATATTATTTTTAGAAATTTGACTCGATGCCAAAAAGGTAGTATTGGCATAAGACTGAAAAGATTCGGGCTGCACCCAAGCCGAATGATGTTTTGCGTATAAATTGGTTTTCTGATTTTCTGAAAATATGGTATGATTCCACTCCAGAAGAGGATTCAACAAACTTCCCAAACCCGCTTTTACATAGTTTTTGGCAGAAGCTAATGGTTCTTTTTGAGTAAAATTAATTGGGCGAATAGGCTGAGGCTGAAACACAAAATTTTCCACACGCTCGGAAAGTTTATAGGTAAGTTCTTCTTGTGCTATTTTCTCTTGAAAATTGACATTATACTCTATCGGAGGCTTTATTTTGGTAGCTTCTTCTATAAATACATTAAAATCTTTGACAATAATGATTTCTTGCGATTCTATATTATCTTGCGCTTTGGCAGGCAATACGAATAGGATAAAACATCCCAAAATCCATTGCGTCAGCTTATTATATTTTTTATTCTTTTTCATCGGTTTATTTTTTTAACATCAAACATATAAGAAGATCATTTTCTCTATTTTTCGTTATAATTAACTTTAGATTTCTTTTTCATTGCATCCTCTATCTCTTTCTGTACTTTTTTAGCTTCTTCTATCAAGGATTTATTGCCTTTATAATTTTGGATAATACTCTCAATAGTCGCTTTGGCTTGGAAATTATCGCCCAACTTATGATAATTGGATGCCATCAAAATATAGTATTTCACCACCCAATACTCATACATAGCATAGTCTTCTTTTGCTTTGAACAAGAAATCGTTTGATTTTTTATAATCATCCAATTCCGCTTGAATTTTGGCATAATAATATGCACACTCCGCACTTCGCTCGCTATTTTTATCTTCCAAGAAATCAGAAAATAAAGCCATAGCCAATTTTCTATCTTTCAAGAAATAATGAGCCTTGGCGCTATAAAATTTCGCATCGTTTTTGAATTCATCCGATATTTCTTGATCCATTTCTATCGCTTTGGCATCATTGATGACATCGCTATAATTCTGCAATTCAAAATTGCTAATCAACGTACCCAAACGTACCAATTGTCTATTATTTTTGGTAGTAACTACCTCGCCTGCTTTTTGGTAATTTACCAATGCTTTGGCATAATCTTTTTTGAAATTGAAATAGATATAAGCCGCTTTTATAGTGGCATTTTCATAATACGGATGATCATTTTTTTCGGTCAAATTTTTATATTCTTCCAAGGCATCGTCGTATTGTTTTCCTATCAAATAACATTCTGCACGGTAAAAATGGGCTTTTTTGCTAAACATTCCCTCTGGGAAACTATTCAAATATTTAATAAAATAATTTTGTGCTTTTTCGCAATTTCCATTAGCATAATATTCTTCGCCTGCACCAAAAAGCATACTGTCTTGATTCGAAATCGTCAACTGCATTCCCGCAGGCAGTTTTTGGATATAAGCCAAAAATTCATCCAATTTCTCCTCTCCAATATAAATTTCTTTCAATGCCGTCAGAGCCTGATCGGCCTCCGCAGCATTGGAGTAATTTTCGATTACATTAGCATAAAACTCTTTGGCCTCGCCAGGTTTATTGTTATTATACTTGATAGTAGCTATCCGTATAAGTGCTTTGGGCGCAAATGCCGATTTGGGTTTATTTTTATACAAATCGGTATATTCACGAATAGCAAAATCCAAGTTTTTGAAATCTTCATAAGCCAATCCTAACTGATATTGCGCATCATCAATGTAAATAGATTTTGGATTTTCTTGAATCAATTTTTTCAATGTAGCAATCTTCTCGCTATAATTTTTCTTAACTCCATCTATAGATGCTTTTTGAAACAAAGCATAGTCAAAACTCTTTTCTTTGCCACGTGCTATCTTTGAATATATAGCATACGCCGAATCATAACTGCGCTCTAAGAAATAAATATCTGCGCAACGCAGCTCCATATCATTGATCATTTCCGAATCGCTTTTGGACAATTTCAATTCTTGATTTTTCAACGAAAGTTTGAAATTTTTAAGCGCATTGACATTGTTTTTGAGCATATAATCGCTATAACCCAATCCGTAATAGGTATTGAATAGATTGGCATTGGCATTATACATCAAATTCTCTTTTTGAATAATTTTGAGCGTATTGGTAAAGGCAGATAAGGACTCATTATATTTGCGTTCTTGAAACAAAATTTCGGAGTAGAGATAGTGTGATTCCGCCTCCAATGCCTTGTCAAATGGATTTCCCATCGCTTTTCTCACATAGCGTCTTGCCGTGTCAAACTCTTGATTTTTGTATAGATTGAGTGCGTAAACGTAGCAAATTTCTTGATACAATTTTTCGTTTCCGTCTTGAAGATTCGGATTTTTTTCGATAAGTGCTATCGCTTGAGGATAGTTATTAGCCGCCAACATCGCTTTTGCTAGCAAGCTCCACGTTTCCTTTACGTGGCTACTTTTGGGATATTTTGCCAAAAAATTATTGAAACCCGCTATCGCATCGTTATAATTATTCAGTTCATAGTTCAATTTGGCTATATTAAAAAAAGATTCTTCTTTTATCAAGGAATCGCTTTCAAACTTTGATGCCGATATAAATGCCAAACGAGCATTGTTTTTCTCATCGGTCTTGAGATAACAATCCGCCAAAGCATACATTGCATAAGGGCTAAACTCTTGTGCACTCAATTGCAATTCTTTGAAATGCGAAATAGCTTCCTTGTAGTTTTTGTTTTTGTACTCCGAATACGCCAGCATATACATATCCTCTGCGCTCACTTTGTCCGAAGCCATTACATATTTCTCCAAATAAAGCTGCGCTTTGTCGTATCGATTGATTTTAAAATAACTTTTGCCCAATAGCTGTAATTGATCTTTATAGTTGGGAGAAGCTTCGTTCAATCTATTTTCGTTTAGCTGAATCACTTCATTAAATTTGTTATTTAAAAAATTGATTTGACCCAGCACAAAAGGAACATCCAATTTTGGATTATTAGACGTTTGGATTTTGGACAAATATTTCTCAGATTCATCAAATTTTTTCTCATTGAAAAGCATCATCCCACAATAATAATTTGCCATTTCGTAGTTTGAACTTTTGGGATAAGAAATGGATTTTTCAAATGCATTAATAGCCGCTTCATTTTTACCATTTTTCATCAAAGCATACGCATTTCGGAAAAGATAATTATCTTTTTCTTTGGCATTCATCCAGTTGCCATTCAAGTCTTTGTACCAATCTGAAGCCTGAGAAAAATCGCCTTTTTCAAAATAATAATTCCCTAGATGAAACGCCAACATTTCTTTTTTCTCTTTGTCTACAATAGAATTATAAAACGAAATAATGTTTTTGTCGGCATCAGGAATGCCAAATTTTACCTCCAAAATTGAATTATAAAAACGAGCTTCGGATTTATAACAATCAATTTCACTATTGAAAGTTGATGATTTTTGGGCAATTACTTTTTGAAAAAAAGAATACGCATTGGAGTATTCGTCCAAATTGTAATACTTCAATGCAGTTTTGTAATTATACAAAATATCATTGTGTATGGTATTTTCTTGAGCAAAATTCATATTCCAACCCAAAAGGAATACGAACAAAATGAGTACTTTTTGCATCTAAATCAATTTTAATTTTGAAGTTTATTCTACAGTTTTCAAAAAATCATTTACAATCTGAAACATAAAATCCCTTTTTCCAGCGGGAATTTTCACCAACGTTTTTTTCGCCATTTTGTCAATAGCCGCTTTTACTTTGAGCACATTTTCTTCGCCTTTTTCCGAAATTCTCAAGTAAATTTTTCGCTTATCGCCAAATTGATAAAATTTATCGATATATCCATTGACCAATAATGGACGAATCATACGTGTAGTGGTGCTTTTGTCTATATTCAACCAATCATTAATTTGGCTCAATTCCACAAAATTTTTATCGTGGATATGCAAAATAACTCTACATTGATTCAGCGTCAAATCAAATTCTTTGTTAAATTTTCGTTCCAAATTTCGGATAGCCTTATCCCATTTAAAGATAATATCCAAAACTTCTTGCAATTGTCCTTGGTCTACATTCATATAATTTGCTACTTTATGCTACTAATTAGGTGCAAATATAATTCAACGCTTGAATTTATTCGATTATTGTATTAAACAACTAAACTAATTTTGTAAAGAAAAATAGACAAGACATTTATTTTTTTGGGCGCTTTAACGGGCTGTGCGCTATATCTCCTTGCCAAAGGCTGCGGAGGATACCGCTTCCATCCCTAGCGCAACAGCCTGTCCCGAGAGGAAGAAATTCTGGATCGCAACACCATACTCGCCGTTCATTCTTTTATATGCAATGTAAAAGCTAGAATCTCATATCTAATTTCTCACATCTATTGTCTCATACCTAATAACTCCAACTATTCCACAAAAAACACAAAGAAGACACAAAGTTTCACAAAAGAAAGGCACGCACTGTTTCCAAGCCATAAACTATCTAAGCTTTTAGCAATTCTGAATATAATTTATCAAGATAAACACCGCGTCTTTTCAGAAAATTTTTCAACAGAAAATATAAGATTAAAATGACTGATAAATCAGAAAATTTTAACTATAATCTCA
>JBIPPG010000264.1:0-4028 GCA_044368545.1 Chitinophagales bacterium
TTGTGCCGATACCAATATTGACTCTACCTTTATCGGTTCCAATTTGTCAATTTCTCCATTTACTTCTTCCAATTTTTCGTTCAGCGATGCCAATTCTTTATTGAGTTCATCGCGTTCTTTTTTTAATTTTGCTACTTTATCGCCACAACTTTGTATTGCTAAAATGGCAAAAATCATAAGTGTAATTAATTGTATTTTTTTCATATAATTATTTTTAATATTAATTTATTTTTAATGTTTTTTTATAATTTTCCAATTGCTTTTGACCATTCTACGCCTTTTGTAGCTACGTTTTGCAACGCTTGAATTACTTTTATTTGCTGCTGAATACGTTCTCCTTGTGCTTGTGCAAATTCAAAACTACTTCCAATTCCTTCTTTGTATTTGATTTGGGTTTTGTTCTGAATTTTTGCAGATAATTTCAGAATATTATTTTGATAATCCAAATCGTTTAAAGCATTTTGAAGGCTCAAAACCGATTGAACCGCTTGGATTTTTGATGCTTGTTCGTATTCTATTAACTCAAATTTTGCTTTTTTATATGCCAAATTTGCTTGACCTACCTGATATTTTTTGGTCAATCCATCAAAAATTGGTACACTCAATTGGATGCCAAAATTGCCATAATTGAACCAATCGCCTCCTTTGAAAAAATCAAAACTCTGACGCTGTGCTTGCCAGCCATAAGCTGCACTACCATATAATGAGGGTAAATATCCCGCTCTATTCTGTTTCAAATCATAATGTTTGATATTGACATTTTCTTGAAGCAATTTTAATTCAGGTTTTTGGCTTAAATCAAAAGCCGTAGGAATGACTTTGTATTTATCCGCTTCTTGAGCTAGGCTTCCCATTACATTTAGATTGCTATCCATTGGAAATCCAAGGTTGAATTTGAAGGCATTTATTGCCAATTCTCTTTGATTTTTTGTATTTACAACCATCTTGTCCAAATTTAAAACATTGTATTCCAGTCGTTCTACATCGAGTTCTTCAATCAATCCTTGTTTATAAGTTTTTCGTGTATCATCGAGCAATTTATTCAAAACAGTCTGATTTTCTTCAAGCATTTTGATACTTTCATCCAATGCCAACACTTGATAGAATGATTTTGAAATTAATTCTTTTACTCCTTGTTCGCTAATTTTTAGCTGCACATCGGCAAGCGATTTGATAGCTTTACGAGCTTGAACCCCCACCAAGTATCTTCCATCAAAAATCAATTGTTGAAGTGTGAACCCCACATCGGCATTGTTCGAAGTTCCAAATTGAACGGGAACGGTGGTGCCCGGTCTTCCAACTATTTCTCCCGGTAATATTGAGGTTGGCAATTGAAAATTGTTTCTATAGCCTATTGAACCATTGATTTTGGGAAATCCCATAGATAAAACTTCATTCGTTTTCTCATACGTAATGGCTCTATCCAATTCTTGTTTTTGATAATTGTAATTGTGCTTAAGTGCATAGGCTATAGATCCATTGAGGTCAAAAAGCGTTTGTGCATTTCCAACCAGGCTTCCTGTAGCCATTATAAAACTTGCTACAAGTAGTTTTTGAAATTTGAATTTTAATTGCATAATGAGTTAGTTTATAATATTATTAATTTCTTTTATTCGTTCTTTTTCAATATCTACAACTTTTGAAAGTTCTTCAAGTCCTTTTTTTGTTCCAATTCCTTTTACGTGATATAAAAAATGACATTGGAATAATTGAACTATAGAGCATTGATTTTGAGCAATAAAATATTCTAACGTGTTGAAAATATTTTTTGAATACAACTGTGCTATATATTCTTTTTGTAGATATTGGCAATACAATCCTTCGCTTTGCCCTCTTTCTATATTTTTGAAAATGACAAGCGGTACATCATTGTATAAATGTACTTCTAGTTTGCGCCAAGTTTTGAAATAATTTTTTTTCAATTCATCTACAAAATGGTTTCCCATATTCATACAATTTTCAGTATTGAATTTATAGATGTTGTACAATTCTTCAATTGCGTTTTTTGAAGACAATACCAGTTTTTCAATTTCGAGTCGTTCTTTTTCTATATGCTCTTCTACTAATTTATCAAGCAATACCTCTTTACTTTCAAAAAATTTATAAAACGTTTTTTTACTCATTCCCAATTCTTTGGCAATATCATCAACGCTCACACTTTTAATTCCCCTTTGGAAAAAAAGTTTCTTTGATATTTCAGAAATTTGATCTACAATTTCCATTTTAATTTTGAATAGAATTTAATTGAGGGTGCAAATATATAAAACTTTTCACTTTGGAAACTGAAAATGTTTTCAAAGTTTCCACTTTTGATGTTTTCTTAATTTATTTTAACAGAAATAAATTAAAAAGATTATTTTTGATTTCAGAAAAAATGCAGTAATGACAAGGAAAGTGTGGATTTTATTAATAGTAGCCTCATTGGGATATTTTGTAGATATTTATGATTTAATCTTGTTTAATATCGTCAAGAGAGATAGTATTTTGTCTTTAGGGTTTCAAGAAGAACAGATTCGAGAATTTGAAATTGTACTTTTCAATTACCAAATGTTTGGTATGCTTATCGGAGGACTTTTATGGGGAATTTTAGGCGATAAACGTGGTCGTGTTATGGTGCTTTTTGGTTCAATTTTGCTTTATTCTGTTGCTAATATTGCGAATGCCTTTATCACAGATATAGAACAATATAAAATTTTGAGACTCTTGGCTGGGATTGGTTTAGCAGGAGAGCTAGGTGCTGGGGTAACACTTGTAAGTGAAACTATGGAGAAGAATAAGCGGGGAATTGGGACAATGATTATTGTTACTTTTGGTGCATTAGGAGCTGTATTCGCTGCATTGGTAGGTAATCATGGACATATTATCAATGATGTATTTGGATGGCATTTTCTCAATTGGCAAATAGCGTATATTATTGGTGGTGTAATGGGTTTGATATTGCTTTTTATTCGTACACAAAATATGGAGAGTGACCTTTTTAAAAAGGCAAAAACTGATATAGATACCCAAAAAGGTAATTTTTTCCAATTTTTCAAAACACCCGATATGACTATGACGTATTTGTCTTGTTTTGCCATCGGAGTTCCTATTTGGTATATGGTAGGAATTTTATGTGCTTTGGCAGATAGATTTTCGGAAGCCAATAGTCAAATAAAAGTCTCAATACCCACTTGTATAATGTGGACATATATTGGATTATCCATTGGCGATTTGTTTAGTGGTGTATTAAGTCAATGGGCGCAGAGTAGAAAAAAAGTGATTTATGGATATTTGGTGGTGTCAGCTATTTGTGGACTTACGTTTTTATTTGCAAAAAATCAATCAGAAAATTTTTATTACACACTCACCTTTTTAATGGGTGCGAGTACTGGATATTGGGGGCTTTTTGTAATGAATACAACAGAACAGTTTGGAACCAATCTTCGTTCTACCGCTAGTAGTACTATTCCCAATTTTGTAAGAGCTACCATTATTCCTATTTCATTATCCTTCAAGTATTTGAGTGAAGATATTGGGGTGGTGTTGTCCGCTTCTTTGGTGGGAACATTTTGTTTCTTTATTGCTTTTGTAGGTAATATTTTAATCAAAGATGGTTTTAATAGAAACCTGGATTATCAGCAATAGATATTCTTATATGAATTATTAAATTTCTATCTAATAAGATATTGAACCGTATTGGGATTTCGTTGTGAAATAAAAATTGGTTCGTTTTGAGTTAATTTTGAAATAATATCTTCATTGAAATGTCGAATAGACAGAAGTTTGAGATTTTTTTCGATGGTGATATCAAAAGTAGCCCCCAAGGCAGATATTATAAATTCATTTTTACCGATTTTTTCATCCGTACAAACGATAAATTCGATGGCGGTATTTTGCATCAAATTAATACGAAGGCTATATTTTCCAAAGGTTTCAATAATTTTTCCCAAATTGGTTTCATTTAAAAATGAAAAATCCTTAACTGAAAATGTATATAAAACTTGATTTTCTTTCAATACAATTACAGGATTGTATTTTTCTATTTCAAA
>JBIPPG010000265.1:0-4022 GCA_044368545.1 Chitinophagales bacterium
CATTTTTACAATCTGTAAATATGATTTGTGACCAATTTTCAATGCCATCTTCATCGATATCTTTTAAGCGATAATAACCCGATTTTTTATCTACATCATTAAAAGAATAATGTGTTTCTGTAGGTTTTGTTCCTTGTCCTTTTGCGGTATACATTTTCTGCCAGTTGATGGCATCTTCGCTTTTATAGAGTTCAAAGAATGCATTGTTTTTTTCCGAAGCTGTAGTCCATTTAATAGTAGTATAATCATCAAAACATTTTGAATTAAATTCATTTAACTCTACCGGAAGCGCAACTGTAGTAGACCCTCCAATAGCAAAAGGTGAAAATGTTCCTTTGTATCCAGTATATGAAAGCGTATTTCCTGAAACAGACGAAGTTCCAATAGTTGGAATTTCCCAGCCCAATCCGTTATGATGATTCAACGTAGGATTGGCAAGGGTTCCTACTACTTCGTTTGCATTCCAGGTAAAGCTAATATCTACTCCCGAACCCGAATTAGCAGACGCTGTATTTTTGGAGATATTCCATGTGCGTTTTACAAATGGATTTTCTATTAATCCACTAGACGAACCATTAAGATAAGCGGTATCCATTAAATTTACAGAAAAGGTATCTGTAATTCCAGTTTTATTATTGATACTTATAGGGTTGTAAGCTGCATTTCCAACGGGGAATAATCGAGAGGCATTATTCGCCAAGCTACTAATGACTTTTCCGCTGCCATTGGTTTGGAAATAATTGCTTGCACTTGCACTAATAGATGAAATAGATGCACCTAATGTGATATTATTATTGCCCAATACCAGTTTGCCACCAAGCGAAAGTGAACCCGAGGTTAAAAAGGTCATATTGTCTCTAAGCGTTAATGTGTTTGCAGCAATATTTCCAGATTGTGTATTGCTTCCAATTTGTATGTTGGAAAATCCGTCGGTGAAGTTGTCACTAAAACAAGAGGCTGGTAGGGAAAAGGTTCCTGTTGCGCCTCCTAAGCCGATTGAATTGGAAGCCGTCTGCGGAGAAATGATTAATTGACCACCATTGGAAGTAACTGTTTTGCCAGAAGCAATGGTTAAGCCGTTTCCATATAAAGAAATGGTGCTTCCGTTTGAAGAACTTATATTTTCATTTAACGTAAGTAATCCACCGTAAACGGTAATAGGTCCTGCAATAGTGGTTGTTGAGCCAAATGTAATGTTTTGAGAATTTGTAGATTTGCCTATAATAAGTCCACTAATAGTATTTGCTATAGAAAGACTTGGTATAGGAAAAGTTAAAGCACTTGTAAAACTAGATCCTGAAGGTTCAACCGTTACAGTACCACTAGAATTGATGGCGATGCCACCTGATGCAAGTGCAATATTGTCTGCTGTGATGACCACATTGCTGCTGGAACTTGAAATACTTCCACCTTGCCCAATGTTAATTTTTGAAGGACCTGAAGTTAATCCATTGATTACTGCTGCGGCTACTTGGACTGCTTTTGTATTTCCATTTAAAGTAATAGTTCCCGAATTAGCAAACACATTCATGATACCGTGATAATAATTTCCGGCTACGATGCTTCTGCCTGTACCCAATGCATTACCGTTCATAACAATATTGCCTCCTCCGGAAGCTGTGATATTCACAGTACCACTAAGGCCAATGGCGTCTTCAGTACCTCTTCCTACACCAGTAATCGTAATCGCATCACCTGAAATTGCAGATGAAGAGATATCCACTGTTGAGGCAATTGTATTTTCATGCAAACCAAATAAAATTCCTCCACGATTTCCTGCGGCAGTACTAGTTACCTGACCGTCCATTTCAATTTTGCCACTTCCGGAATTAATATTAATGGTATTTCCATAAGAAACAATACCTCTAGCTGAAGCAGCACCATCCCCTGCAATTTTTATATTCCCGCCAAAAGAATTTAGAGTGTTTCTCTCCAGATATATCCCTGATGATAAAACGTTTCCGCCATTAGAAGGAGTGAAAGACGTTCCCGGAACAGCATAGCCATTACCGACACTTAACCCATTCCATGTTGTTCCGTTGCTGCCACCCCCAATCCAAACATGCCCGCCTGCCACGGAGCCACTGCCTGTAACAATAGAAGATCCATTTCTTAGTGCAATACTGCCATTTGTTGCTTCGTTATCGCTATTGGCCCAAAGGATAGCAGAACCGCCGCTCGTTGTGATGCTTTTACTAGCAGCTAAAACAATATCGCCTGTACCTTTAAGTAAAACATTTCCAGAGGAAGCGCCTGCTGATGTATTTAAATTTTCATTAATGTTGATATTACCTCCATATATGGTGATCGGCCCCGCAGGAGATAAGACATTCGCAAAGGTCAGATTGGTGGTATTGGTACTCTTACCTAACGTGAAACTAGAAAGTGTAGTTCCAAAATTCCAGTCGTTGTCATAAGTAAGTGTACCACCTGCGTCATCGGCGCGCATGTATGTAAATGCGTTGCCTGTTGGCTGAATGGTTAGGGTGCCTGTAGTTTGAACAGCTATAGAACCTGTGCTTGAATGTAAATATCGTTGATAAATGGAATTCCCTTCAATTAGAATATTACCCGTGTACGAATTTGTCCCATCGAAACCAACTCTAATTGAATTTGATTCATTTCTCGGATCAAAACGAATAGAATTGCAATATTGTCCAGAGGATTCAAGCGTGTTTGTTCCTCTAAGTGATATATTTCCGGAACGCGATATAATTTCCGTAGATCCTCCAATCCCTAGACCTTCTTTATCATTAACAGTTGCCGTAAAGTTTGCAGTTCCTTCTATTTGTATATTTCCTGAAGTAGAAGAAATTATTGTTTTTGCAGTCGCTGACGAACCAGTAATGATTGCACCAAATCGAAAACCATTATCGTTTGGGGCTTGATCAGACCCTGATCCCCTTATAATTATTGATCCCGTTGTGGCGGTAATCGATGTTGTTCCTGATAATGTTGCTTCTATGCGGGTGCCATTAGCATTTGCATATCTACCATCTACTTCT
The DNA here is from genome assembly GCA_044368545.1 of Chitinophagales bacterium. Lineage (GTDB taxonomy): Bacteria > Bacteroidota > Bacteroidia > Chitinophagales > JADJOU01 > CHPMRC01. The sequence goes on from JBIPPG010000265.1 coordinate 3,006, forward strand.
CCATTAATTTCAATATTGCCACTTGCACTTGAAATATTGGAATTTACCACACGAACACCATAATTCACTCCGTCGTTTGCAGAAGAATTCCAAGAAAGGCCGGCTAAATATACGTTTCCGCCATTTGTGTTTAATGTGGAGTTTTCAATCCATAATCCGGGTATATTGTCTGTCCAGGTTCTTGCTACATCATTACCTACGGTCAAACCATTCCAAGTAACATTTCCGGAGCCGCCACCAATCCATAGATGACCGCCATTAGTATTGATTGTGTTATTCTGTCTTATGGAGACACGACCATTATTAGGTGAACCATTCGCATTGGCAGCTCTCAAAACCACATTTAAGGCACCGGTACCAGTGGCTGTGATGGATTGATTGGTTGTAGTAATGAAGATATCATTGGCTATAGAAAATGTCAATGTTCGGGCTGCCGACCCTGTGTAAGTTATAGTTCCATCGATAGAGCATTGTCTAATTACGCCACTTTGCCAGGGCAGAATCACAGTAAGGTTACCCACATTGTTTAGGTGATTTGTAATTACACTTGTATTTATATGAGCAGACCCCGAAGAAGCAACATTGAGCGTGTTTCCCGTAATGCTCCAGTTTGTTCCAGAAGTACTTGTTTCGCCAGTAGATGAAATCGTTAAGTTTTGTGATTGAATCCCAAAAGGTCCAATAAAAAATAATAGGAGAGATAATAGAAGTTTCATAAAATGGTATATTTTTTAAAAAAGTTGATTATATTAGTTTATTCATTAATGGTTCTTTTTTTTAAATAAATTAAAAAGGTAATAAAATATTAAGTTTTTCTACCTTTTAACTATCTATAACACAAATTTATTTAAGTACGTTGAATCACTCTTTAATAATTTTTATTGTTTTTGAAGCGGTTTTTGTATTTATTTCAATCAAATAAATACCACTCACTAAATCTTTTACTGAAACTAAAGTTTGATTTGAAATCAACGGCATCGTTTTTAATACTTTACCTTCAAAGTTTAGAATATTGAG
>JBIPPG010000030.1:0-13583 GCA_044368545.1 Chitinophagales bacterium
CAATAGATTTTAGATTTATTGAATTGAATTGCCACAAATCTATCTCAATGTTAAAAAGTAAAATTTTGATAGTGAATTTGCATACAAAATCTTTGCTAATTATATATTTTTCAAATATTCAGTTTCAATAGCCGAATAAACCTTGTTTTTTTGAGTTTCAATTCCTTCCTCAGTATCGGCTTCGGGTGCTATTTGGGGTAAAAATATCAACTTCACTTTTCCAGGGGCAATCAGCCAAACATTTCTACTCCACAAATCATCGGCACCTACAATTACGAAGGGAATAACGGGTATTTTTGTAGCACAACTCAATCTATAAGCCCCTTCTTTAAAAGGCATAAGCGGACTGGAAGTGGTATTGCAGGTTCCTTCTGAAAAAATAACGATGCTCAAACCTTCTTTCATCTTAATGAAAAGTTGTTCCATACTCCATCGTCGGCTGTCTTTTTCATCGCGTTTTACAGGAATGTATAATTTTCCCAACAGATAGCCCAGAAAAGGCCATTTGAGAATTTCGGCTTTTCCAATAAATTTCTTATCATTGGGAATAAAAGCACCACTTATAATAGCATCCAGCATACTGCGATGATTTCCCACAAAAATATATTGCTTAGAAATATCCCAATTCCATTTTTTGTCAATATCTACCCTTACACCCCACAAAAAAGCAGTGAGAAGACCGCCATAAGCAGGAACTCGATGCGCCCACAAATAGGCTTTTCGGCTAGGAATAGCGGTAAAAATGATAATAGCAATGTAAATAAAAAAGCATATAATCCCAAAGGATACCAAACACCAAAGGCTCCAAGGCAATAAATAGATTTTTTTTAAATATTCTTTAATCATGAGCTTCTCTTATTTTTTTAGGAACTGATTTTAAAACCAAATCGTACGAATGCTGAATCAATTCTTTCAAAAATTTTAAATCGATTTCAGAGGGATGATAAGTTATAGTATTCCAATGTTTTTTGTTCATGTGCCATCCGGGTTTTATACAATCATATTGCGCACGCAATTCTTCGGCATATTCGGGGTCGCATTTTAGATTCATAGCCGTTTCCTCCACAAAAATGTCCATTAAAATAAAGATTTTATTGTGGATTTTTCCCACCCAAACTTTATCGTCAAAAGGAAAATCTTCGGTAGCGTGAGGTAGCGAAAGGCAAAATTCTTGAATAATATGTTTCATAATTTATATCAATTTTTTCCTATTTTTATATGATTCCACAATCGTTCATGTAAATAATAAAGTATAATTTTGGTAGCCAATTCGGTTAATCCTATCTTGATACCAATGTCTCTATTTTGAGAAATAAACCATGACAAAATGATAGTATCGATAGTGCCTACCAAACGCCATGTAACACCTTTTATAAAACTAAATTTATGCTGATACATTTTGTCCTTTAGAAAGTACAACCAAATTCTTTCGTGAAAATAATATAAAACTATTTTGGTGAAAAATTCTGAAACCCCAATTTTCAATCCCAATAATGGATTGCCAGTATGAAACCATGAAATTAAAAATGTGTCAAAAGTTCCTACAAATCGCCAAGAAATTCCTTTGACAAGACTTCTATAATTTTTTTCGGTCATGAATTTAATTTCATTTCGTTTAAAAATTGTAATTGACTGACTACCACAATCCCTGCTGTTTCTACTCGCAAAATACTTTTCCCCAATGAAATTTCGTTCCAAGAATTATTCTTAGCTATTTGAATTTCTTCTTCTGTAAAATCGCCTTCGGGGCCTACCATCACAAGGATTTCTTTTTCAAAATCAATATTTGAAAAACCTTGTTTTGTACCAATGGATGTTATATATTTTTGCGAAACTGACTCAAATGCGCTCACCGCTTCTTTAAAAGACATCGATGGATTCAGAATAGGGAAATGCAATTTTTTACTCTGTTTGCTCGCCGAAATCAAGATTTTGTTCATACGTTCGTAATTGAGTTTGCTTCGTTCGGTTCGCTTACAAATCAAAGGCGTAATTTGCCCTACGCCTATTTCACAAGCTTTCTCCAAAAAATACTCAAACCTATCTGAACTTTTTGTAGGAGAAATAAGAATATGTGTTTTGTTCATATTCTCTTGACACTCAATCAACGTTTCAAATATTAGGGAGCAATTTTTCTTATTAGCATCCACTATTTTAGCTAATATAAGAGAACCTTTTCCATCTATAATATGCAATAAATCGCCTGCTTTATGCCTCAGTACCTGAACTACATGACGGCTTTCTTCTTCTTCAAGAGAAAAAATGCCTTGTTTTTGCCAATGTTCAGAATAATAACGCTGCAAATGAATATATTTTCGACAAAATTAAACGAATGAAATAAAAAAATAGATTTTTTATAAATAGTCCATGCTCTATTTAATAAAATGATACAAGAATAATAAAAATCAATTGTATTTTTTTGTCTAACTTTGCGGAGAATCCAATTTTATCCATGCAAAAGATTAAACCTGCCAATCCAAAGGGATTGAGAGACTTTTTACCGTTTGAAAATAAGAATCGTGAGTACATCATTGATATTCTAAAACATACATTCGAATCCTTTGGATACGCCTCCATTTATATTCCTTCTTTTGAGAAATATGAAACCCTCAATGGAAAATATGGCGAAGAAGGCGACAAATTGTTTTTCAAGATTTTGAATTCGGGAAATTATCTAGACAAAGAAAGCCTGGTAGCTCAAATAGCCGCTGGCGAAGACACTACAAAAATCACGGCTCAAATCTCCGAAAAAGGCCTTAGATACGACCACACAGTTCCGTTGGCACGATTTGTAAGTCAGCACCAAAATGAATTGACTTTTCCATTCAAACGATATGTAATAGGCCCCGTATGGCGCGCCGATAGACCTCAAGCGGGACGTTATCAAGAATTTTTTCAATGCGATATCGATGTTTTGGGCAATCCCAGCTTGATTTCCGAAGTAGAAATCATTCAAATAGCGGATCAAGTATATGAGAAATTGAATTTGAATGTAGATATTCTTATCAACTCAAAAAGTTTGTTTCAAGGAATTTGCCAGCTTTTTGGAATGGATGCACATCGTCAGAAAATAGCTACGCTTATTGACAAATGGGATAAAATTGGCCGTGAAAAACTGGAGGAAGAATTTCTAAAAATTGCTGATTTTCAACCGAACAACATAAAAGATTTTCTAGACTTTTTGGACAATGACCAAGCGCTGGATAATATTGAAGCGACAAACGAAGAATTAAAAAAAGGATTGGAAGAAATAGCATTTATCAAAAAATATGCTCAAAGCAAAAATGTAAAAGTTTCCAACAAGCTAGTTCGAGGACTTGACTATTATACAGGCATAGTATTTGAAGTAGTATCCACCGAAATGGCGTACGGTTCTATATCGGGAGGCGGACGATACGACAATCTCACCGAAATTTTCGGACTCAAAAATATGAGTGGCGTAGGATTTTCATTTGGGCTAGACCGAATATACGATATTATGTTGAAATTAGGTAAATTTCCCGAAACTTCATCGAAAGAACGAGTATTAATCTTAAATTTGGATGAAACGGCAATGGAAAAGAATATGGAAGTGGCTAAAACGCTTAGAGGCAAAGGGCTTCAGGCTAGCGTATATCCTTCTCGAACCAAAATGGACAAGCAATTGAGTTATGCCGATAAGTCAAAAATTGATTTTGCCATAATTATTGGAGACCAAGAATTGGCTCAAAATCAAGTAACAATTAAAAATCTAAAAGAACGATTTCAAGCGACTATAGATTTTTCTCAAATTGAAAATTATTTCAAAAAATAACGATAGGTATTTATGCACTTTTTGGACGAACTCAACAAAATACAATACGATGCGGTAACCGAAATTGACGGCCCTGTAATGATAAACGCAGGTCCTGGCTCGGGAAAAACTCGTGTACTCACCTATCGAATTGCTTTTATGATGGAGCAAGGTGTGCAGCCATTTAATATTTTGGCGCTTACTTTTACCAATAAAAGTAGCCGCGAAATGCGCGAACGTATAGAAAAAATTGTGGGAACTCAAGCTAGAAGCTTGTTTATGGGGACGTTTCATAGCGTTTTTGCACGAGTATTGCGAACAAAAGCAGAGCTGCTAGGATATACCAATAATTTCACGATATACGATAGCGACGATGCCAAGAGTCTTTTAAAAGGAATTATCAAAGAATTTCAGCTCAACGACGATATTTACAAGCCCAACGTGATGTACAATCGCATTTCGAGCTTGAAAAATAATTTGATCAATTATAATATATACGCCAAAACGCCCGAATTGATGTTTGAAGACGAAGAAGCCAATCGACCACGATTTGGAGAAGTTTTCAAAGAATATACGCGCCGTTGTTTCAAAAACAATGCGATGGATTTTGATGATTTGCTTATCAAAATGTATGAGCTTATCGTTCGCTATCCAGAGCAATTGTATGAATTTCAACATAAATTTCAATATATTCTCATAGATGAGTTTCAAGATACCAATAAAGCGCAATATCAAATTGTAAAAAAAATAGCCGACGTATTCCAAAATATATGCGTAGTGGGAGACGATAGCCAAAGTATCTATGCTTTTCGTGGTGCGAGTATCGACAATATTTTGAATTTTAAAAATGACTATCCTGCGCTCAAAGTCTTCAAACTAGAACAAAATTATAGAAGCACCAAAACCATTGTAGAAGCGGCCAATAAATTGATCAAACACAATAAAAACCAAATTGAAAAAACCATTTGGACCGAAAATGGCGACGGCGACAAAATCAAAGTTTTGCGAGCTTTCTCGGACAATGACGAAGGCAAACAAATAGCCGATGAAATATTTATGCTCAGCAATACAAAGCAGATAAAATATGAAGATATTGCTATTTTATATCGTACCAATAATCAATCGAGGTCTTTTGAGGAAGCCCTTCGAAGAAGAAATATTCCCTATATTATCTATGGTGGACTTTCGTTTTATTCGCGCAAAGAAATCAAAGATTTGCTTGCTTATCTGAAGACTACCATCAACCCCAATGAAGAAGAATCGCTCAAACGAATCATCAATTATCCCGTGCGAGGCATTGGAGATACTTCTGTGAACAAAATGATGCTTTTTGCACGTCAAGAAAATAAATCGTTGTGGGAAATCATTGAAAATATTGACCAATATCAATCCCATTTTCAAGCTCGTGCTATTAAAGCCATCTCGGAATTTGGACTGATGATCAAATCGTTTCATCTACAGCAAGAAACTATGAATGCTTATGAATTGGCAAAACACGTGGCTAAAACAGCAGGTATGATAGGCGAACTCTACGCCGATAAAAGTGTAGAAGGCGTGAGTAAATTTGAAAATTTACAAGAATTGCTCAATAGTATCAAAGAATTTGTGGATAATGACGAAGTCGTTGAAAATCAAATTATGGAAGGCGATAAGTCTTTGGGGAGTTTTCTTCAATCTGTAACCCTTCTCACCGACCAAGATAAAAATAAAACCGACGACAATACCGTAAAATTGATGACTATTCACGCTTCAAAAGGATTGGAATTTGAGGCTGTATTCTTGGTGGGATTGGAAGAAAAATTATTCCCTAGCGAACGTTCGAGCTATTCGATGGAAGACCTAGAAGAGGAGCGACGACTATTTTATGTAGCCGTTACTCGTGCCGAAAAACTACTTACAATGTCATTTGCTACCAGCCGCTATAAATATGGCAAAATAGATATGGCAATGCCTTCCCGTTTTTTGTCCGAAGTACCCAAAGAGATTTTAGATATACAATTTGCGACAGAATCCGAAGCTACGCAAGAAGTAAAACCAACTAAATCCTATCAATGGGACAACAAATTGATAGCGACTATCAAATCCAATAATATTTCCCAAAATAAATTGATGGAAGACTTCGTTCCCGATAGCCCCGATAAATTGGCGGAAGGACAAGAAGTGCTTCACGCATCCTTTGGCAAAGGAAAAATAGAAAAAATAGAAGGCGAAGCGGACAAGAAAGTTGCCACCATTATTTTTGGCAGTCAAGAAAGACGCATTATGCTCAAATTTGCTAAACTTAAAATATTGTCTTAACCTAAAAAATTAATAAAAATGGAACAACCAACAAGAGTAGAAGTACGAAAAAATGGCCCACTACGTGTGTATTCAGAAAAAATAGAAATAGAACACGGCGAACAAACCATAGAAAAAATGGAAGTAGTATCTTTTTGTAGATGCGGAAAATCACAAAAACAACCTTTCTGCGATGGCGCTCACAAAGAAATGGAGCCTTTTGAATAAAAAGTAATTACGCTACCAATAAATCTTCCTCGTTGGTTTCAACGATAAGATTGTCAATAATAAAGTTTTTGCGATCTTCGTTATTATCCCCCATATAATAATTGAGCAATTCTTGAATTTTGATACCATCATTGAGGTGAACGGGCATCAGACGAATATCTTTGCCTATAAACCATTTGAACTCATCGGGTGATATTTCACCTAATCCTTTAAATCTAGTGATTTCGGGATTAGTTCCTAATTTTTTAATAGCTTGTACACGCTCTTGATCGGTATAGCAATAAATCGTTTCTTTCTTATTTCGCACCCTAAAAAGAGGCGTTTCTAATATTTTGATATGTCCTTGACGTACCAAATCGGGGAAAAACTGCAAGAAAAAAGTGAGCAGCAATAAACGGATGTGCATACCATCATTATCGGCATCGGTAGCAATGATTATGTGATTATAACGAAGATTTTCCATTCCTTCTTCTATATCCAATGCGTGCTGGAGTAGATTGAACTCTTCATTTTCATACACCACTTTTTTCTTATTATTTTTGAAACAATTGAGGGGTTTACCTTTAAGCGAAAATACGGCTTGAAGCTCGGCATTTCGGGCTTTGGTAATAGATCCACTGGCACTATCTCCTTCCGTGATGAAGATAGAAGACAATGTTTTATCGGCATATTTAGCATCGGTAAGATGATATCTACAGTCACGAAGTTTTTTATTGTGAATATTGGCTTTTTTGGCGCGTTCTTTGGCTATTTTTCGCACGCCTTCCATATCTTTTCGCTCGCGTTCGCTGGCTTGTATTTTTTTGAGCAATACTTCTGCTACTGCAGGGTTTTTATGTAAATAATTATCCAAATGCGTACGCACAAATTCGCCCACAAATGTCTTCATAGTGGTGCTTTCGTTGTGCAATTTTTCAGTACCCAGCTTTGTTTTGGTTTGAGATTCAAAAAGAGGTTCTTGAATCCTCACACAGATACTTCCCACAATACTCATACGAATATCTGCTGCATCAAAATCTTTTTTATAAAAATCTCGAATCGTTCTTACAATCGCTTCTTTAAAAGCATTGAGGTGCGTACCGCCCTGCGTAGTATTTTGCCCATTGACAAAGGTATAATATTCTTCGCCATATTTATTGGTATGGGTAAATGCTATTTCTATATCACCTTCTTTCAAATGAATGGTAGGATAATGACGCTCTTCTTCGCCTGATTTTTTATCAATCAAATCTTTGAGTCCGTTAGCTGAAAAGTACTCTTGATTGTTGAAAATAATCTTTAGCCCCGAATTCAAATACGCATAATTCCACAATAATTCATTCAAATAATCTGCGATAAAACGATAATTTGTAAAAATGGTATTATCGGGCTTGAACCAAACAGTCGTTCCATTTTGTCCTTTTGAGGCTTCAATTTCCGTTTGATTGGCCAATTTTCCTTGCTTGAACTCCGCCGAACGCATTCTACCATCACGTACCGCTTTGACTCTAAAGGTTTCGGAAAGCGCATTGACGGCTTTGCTACCCACACCGTTCATTCCCACGGATTTTTTAAATGCTTTGCTATCAAATTTTCCCGAAGTATTCATAATAGAAACTACATCTACCAATTTTTCCAAAGGAATTCCTCTTCCAAAATCCTGCACCATTACATCTTCGGTAGATACATTCACCACTACTTTTTTGCCATAGCCCATAATGTATTCGTCTATGGCATTGTCCAAAATCTCTTTTACTAGAATATAAATTCCATCATCGGGCGAAGAACCATCCCCCGTTTTCCCAATATACATACCCGGCCTGTGCCTGATATGTTCAAGAGGTTCAAGGGTTTTGATGTCGTCCTTTGAGTATTCTTGTTCTATTAAACTTTCTTCTGATATCATAAGGCAAAAATCGAAAAATTAAACTAAAAAACCTTATTTTGTTTTCCACAATGAAAATTTTAAAAAGTTTTCGATTAAGATTTTGTAATTTTGAACCCTATTCAAATTTATCCATGTATCTTTCAAAACATATAGAATCGGCAGTAAATGAATTCTCAAAACTCCCTGGGGTAGGAAAGAAAACAGCCTTTAGATATGTACTGCACTTGATGGAAAGTTCGGGTGAAAGTATTGAAAAATTAGCCCAAAGCATTGAAGCCATAAAGAATAATGTATTGAAATGCAATGTCTGCCATGTACCTAATGACAGCGAAACCTGTATCATCTGCGCCAATAAAGGCCGCGACACCACCAAAATATGTGTGGTAGAAAATCTCAAAGATTTATTAGCGATAGAAAATACCAATCAATTTCAAGGGGTGTATCATGTTTTGGACGGTATTATTTCTCCTATTGATGGCATAGGCCCCGATGACCTCAATATAGATACGCTTGAAGAAAGGATAAAACAATATGAAAATGTAGAACTCATTATGGCTTTGAATCCTACAATTGAAGGCGACACCACCATTTTTTATCTATCCAATCGATTCAAAAATTATAACATATCGATCACTACCATTTCGAGAGGAATTGCTTTTGGGGGTGAACTGGATTATACCGACCAATTGACGCTGGGACGAAGCCTACAAGCTCGTCAGCCTTATGATTTATTGATAAGTAAATAAAAAAATGGAAGATAAAAAACCCATTTTATCGATTGTAATTGTTAGTTTTAATGCAAAATACTTTTTGTATTTGACGCTAAAATCGCTTGAGAAAATAGCCATTCAATTTCCTATCGAAATCATTGTAGTAGATAATGTTTCCACAGATAAATTGGACACTATTTCTACACATTTTCCTCACATAAAATTTATCCAAAATCAAAAAAATCTTGGGTTTGGCGCGGCTAATAATGTAGGGGTAGCAAAGGCTTCTTCGGATTCTATTTTGATTCTAAATCCAGATACCATTATTTCCGAAAATTTGATTACAAAAGGATTAAAATTATTGAATCAAATAGAAAATGTAGGTGCCATTGGCGTAAGAATGCTGGATGGCAAAGGCAATTATCTTCCCGAAAGCAAACGAGGATTCCCCGATTTGGTTTCTAGCATATACAAACTTCTTGGAATTAACAAACTATTTCCGAGCCAATCTTCCATCAATAAATATTATCTATCTAATGCCAATCATAATGAAAATCAGCATATTGAAGTAATATCGGGGGCTTGTTTTTTTATCAAAAAATCGGTTTATGAAGCTATTGGGGGATTTGATGAAAAATATTTTATGTATGGCGAAGACATTGATATCTCTAAAGAATTGAGTCAAAAAGGCTATCAAAATTATTTTATTGGCGAAGAAGAAATCATTCATTTCAAAGGTGAAAGCTCCAAAAAAAGTCAATGGAATTATCATCATCATTTTTATGATGCTATGTTTATTTTTTGGAATAAAAATCTTAATAAATCGGGCAATAATTTTTTGAAATTATTGGTCTTAGCTGCTTGTCAATTTTTAAAATTGGGTTCTTATTTCAAGCAAAAACTAAAGGATGTTTTTCTTCCTATACTGGATGCTTCTTCTATTTACATAGCCTTGTATGGATTTACGATCTTTTGGAGTACCAATCTCAAAGGCGAACCCAATTATTATCCCAATTTTTTCTATTTTGTGATTTTGCCTGGGTATGTTTTAATATGGATTTTCTGCTTATTTCTCAATCAAGTGTATAGCAATTATTCAAAAATTTCTCATTATTTCAAAGGCTCTTTATTAGGCGCATTGAGTATTCTCTTTATTTTTTCATTATTACCCGAAAACTATAGATATTCAAGAGCCATCGTACTTTTTGGAACACTTACTGCTATTTTATTACCCCTTTTTATTCGATTTATTTACGCCAAAATCACCAAAAAGGAATTTTGGGTCATAGATTTTAGCTCGCAATTTATTTCTTATTTAACTTCAAATACGAATAACACAGCAACATACAAAGAAATCACAAAACGATATTTGGATATTGATTTTGAATTCAAAAATGAACCCCATACACAGCACTATTTCATTGATTTTGAATCTATCTCCAATACGGAAGCTATTGATACAATCCATAAAAATCCTAATAAAAATTTTTGGTTTTTTATCCAATCGCTTGAAGTGCTTTTGGCTATAAATCATAAAAACGAACAAAGTATTATTTATTCAAAGGACGAAGGTCATCGTTATTTTTCAGCCTCCAATCTGCTAAAACAAAAGCTTTTCAATCATTTAAGTGCAATTTTTATACTTATTTTTTCTCCTATTTTATTTTTATTAATTCCTAAAAAAATACTGCGAAATGCGCCGAGTGTATTGATAGGTTCAAAACGATGGTTTTTTGCAAAAAATATGAATTTGTCCAATCAATATAGTGCCGTTTTTTGGATGGACAGCGATACCGAATTTAAAAATTTGGACCTAGACAGCTATTTCAGAAAATATAAAATTGAGGATGATTTCAAACTTTTGTTACTCGTATGCACCCAATAGTTTCTAAATTTTTTTCAATCTTACTTTTGCTACTTTTTTCTTTTGGAGAAATGCTGGCTCAAGACTGTAAATTAACGTTGGAAGGAAAAATTAATGATGAAGCCACCAATTTACCGTTAGAAAATGTAAAAATCATTATCCAAGAAAAAAATATTTTTGTCTATACCGATTCCAATGGATTTTTCAAAATAACAAATCTTTGCCCGACCGACTATCATCTTGTGTTTTCTCATTTCAATTGCGAAGCCAAAAAAGAATTTATCCAACTAAAAGAAAATACGGTACTAAATCAAACGATGCATCATCATTCGGAGCTGATTTCGGAGGTGACAATACATGGAAACAAAGGAATATCCTCAATTTCAGCATCCAAAACCATCAACCGACAAGAAATTGAAAATCAAAACTATAAAAACATTTCCGATATTCTTTCCCAATCCGCAGGCATTCAAACCATCAAAACGGGAAGCACCATTTCCAAGCCTATTATTCATGGTATGTATGGCAATAGAATTTCATTTGTAAATAATGGCATTATTCAAAGTGGCCAACAATGGGGCAATGACCACGCGCCCGAAATAGATCCTTTTGCGGCTGATCATATTACTGTAATAAAGGGCGCTAATTCGCTTCAATATGGCAATGCTTCGCTAGGCGGTACAGTGCTGGTAGAAGTAGAAAAAATTAAACAAGATCCTCATTTTCACGGAAAAGTTGGCTATTTTTATCAAACCAATGGACGTGGACATGCACTCAATCTTCAATTGCAACGAAGCGAAAAATGGTTTTCGTGGCGTGTACGCGGCACAATGCTCAAGCAAGGCGATGGATTTACACCTAATTATTTCTTAACCAATTCGGGCAAAGAAGAGAAAACACTCTCGGTTCAACTCGAAAAAAACATAAAAGAAAAATGGTTTTTGGGCTATTATTACTCCTTGTTCAATACTACTTTGGGGATATTGCGTGGTTCGCATATCAGCAATTTGACCGATTTACAATCCGCATTGACAAGAGAAGTCCCTTTCAATACTTCCGAAAATTTCTCTTATAGCATCCATGCGCCACGTCAAGAAGTTACACATCATTTGAGCAAGATGGAAGCGACTCATTTCGTAGATAATTTTACAAAATGGCAATTTAAATACGGACTCCAACTCAATCAACGTCAAGAATATGATATCAGAAGAGGCAATAATCCATTGCCATCGGTAGATATGACGCAGTGGAATCATTTTGTTGAAATTCTATTTGACAAAGAAACCTCAAAACATTTGGAATACAAATTGGGGAGTCAATCCATTTTTGTAGACAATAATAATGATTTGGGAACAGGAATTACGCCTTTTATTCCTAATTATTATCAAATGGGACAAACTTTTTTTGGAATTTTGCATCAATCAAAAAACACTTGGGATTTTGAACTAGGTGCAAAAATTGACTATAAAAGTATCAACTCATATTATTTTGAAGGAAATAATGGCATTACTTTCAATAAAGGATTTTTGGGTGGATCGGTATATGCAGGAATGGAAAAAGAATGGAAAAAAGATTTTAAATCTAAACTCAATTTGGGATTAACGTCTAGGTCGCCCGAAGTCAATGAATTGCTTAGCAAAGGGTTGCATCAAGGACTGAGTAGCATAGAAGAAGGTAATATTTCATTAAAAAACGAAACTTCGTTCAAATCTACCTTGTCTTTTGAAGGATTTTTGATAAAAAAAATTAGCTTCAATGCGCTAGGCTACTTCCAATTTGTAAAAGACTATATATACTTACAGCCCCAAAAAGAATTTAGAGTTACCATTCGTGGCGCATTCCCAGTATACAATACCGTACAAAATAATGTCTCAATTTTTGGAACCGATTTAAGTCTTAATTATGAAGTAAATGCTAATCTAAAAACTTCATTGATGTACAATATCACTCGAGGCAATAATTTGGATTCGGGCAATTATCTCATCCATATGCCCTCGGATAGGATTATGGGAACTTTAAATTTTAATTTTAGAGCAATTAAGTCTCAAAATTGGAATCCTACAGAAATTCAATTCATTTCCCAATATTTTTTCAAACAAAATCGCTGGAATCCAAATCAAGAATTTTTGGCACCTCCTAGTGCATATATTTTGTTTGGCGGGAGTATAAGCAATGAATTTAAATTTTTTAAAAATTTCCATAAAATATCCTTGACTGTAGATAATATTTTCAATCAATCTTATCGAAATTACTTGAACAGACAGCGATTTTTTGCAGATGAGCTGGGTCGAAATCTAGTATTAAAATTAGATTTCAGATTTTAAAAAGTACATAGACTATATTCCTTAGCATTTTGGCATACTATTTGATAATAATGACAATGTAAATATTAAATTTTATGATAAATTTTAAAAATACGTTGACGCTTGGCGTAATGTTATTAGCTCAAAACGCATTTTCACAAACACCAATAGGAATTACGGTGCATGATGGGGGCTCTATTTATTTTCATGGAGATACCAACAATACTGTTGCTGCAATTGACCAAAATTCAAAAGCAATTGTTTCAAGAGTTTTAGGTTCAGTAGAAATAGGCGTAAACGATGCAGATATTTCTAATATAGGTTCTACTTCAAAAGGAGAATTATGGGTAGAAGGTGGTGCAGTAATCAGAAAAAAATCAGGTGCGGCAGAGTGGAAAGGAGATGTAGTCATGAACAATCTAAGTAATAACCAGTCTATAATTGGAGGATTTGAAAATACAAACAAATTTGAAAATTTAATTTCTAATAAAAATTCAGGGCAATATATTGATATGAATAATAATGTAGAAGTAGAAAATAAATTTGTGTATGCAAAATCGGG
>JBIPPG010000031.1:0-13494 GCA_044368545.1 Chitinophagales bacterium
TGTTTTAAAATTTGTACTAATTTTTCATAAGCATCATCCGGCACGGCAGGAAAATTCCCTACTCGAATATGCAACGCTTTATTTTTTCCATATCCACTACTAACCGATATATCCTGAGATTTGAAATATTTTTTAACGGCTTCAATGCGCTCGGCACTATCTGCCTGTATAACTATAATCGTTGGAGACTGAAATTTGGGCTGCGCTACAAAAGCACGAAAATGTTTCATAGAATTCAAGGATTCGTAAAAACTTTGCGCTCTGGATTCAACTTGGGTTCTAATCGCCTCAATGCCTCTGTTCAAAAGCATTTCTACGATTTTGTTGAACAAATAAATACCATATACATTAGGGGTAGAATGGGTTTCGTTATTCTCAAAATTTTTCCAATGCACAGGCAAGGTATGATGTGCGCCAATTCCCTTTTCCGCTTTCAAAGCAATGGATTTGGCAAGCATACGAGGCGATACAATCCACACGCCTAATCCAGCGGGCATTCCAAAAGCTTTTTGAACCGAAAAAAAAGCGTTATCAATGTACTTGAAATCTAAATTTGCAATGGGAACGGAAGAAACCATATCTACCGAAATCAATTTTTCGGGGTATTTTTTGGCAATTTCAGCTATTTCATTTTCTGGAATCCAAACGCCCGTGGAAGTCTCATTTTGGGTAATACATATCATCTCTACATCGTCTTCTATCGAAATTTGCGAAGCGAGAAAACCTTTTCCTTCTTCAAAAGCGATCTTTTGCGTTTGCAAATTTAAACTTTGTGAATAATCATGAAATTTGCTAGAAAAGGAACCATTGACAATATGCGCACTTTTATGTGCTACGCCATTCAAGAGAATTCGTTCCCACAGCTCCGAAGCAGAACCCGAAAAGAAGATACCATAAGATTCGGGGATATTCAACAATTTCTTCAAATTAGAGACCGTTTCTAAATGCAATTGTCTAAATTCTGGACTGCGATGCGAAATACTTCCCATATTTTCGGCAAAAAACTGAGCCGACAAATGGGGCACTTGTTCAAAAATCATTGCGGGTCCTACATTAAAAAAAGTATGTTTACTCATTTTGGAAATATTAATTTAATACAATTCTCTATATCGAATAGTTCCTTCAATAGACATTAATTCCTGTTTCAAATCGGCGTGATATCCCGTAGCAATGTCGGTGATAACATAACCTAGATTTTCATCGGTTTTAAGATACTGTCCCAAAATATTGATTTCATTTTGTGCAAAAACCTGATTAATTTTGGCCAATATCCCTGGTGTATTTTTATGAATATGAATGATTCTATTAGAATTATCGCTATTGGCAGCAAGATGAAGTTCGGGAAAATTAACCGAGCCCTGCGTACTCCCTTTATTGATAAAATCCAAAAATCTATTAGGCACAAATTGACCAATATTTTCTTGCGCTTCTTCGGTACTTCCCCCAATATGAGGCGTCAAAATCACATTGGGCATCCCCAAAAGTTCATTTACAAACGGTTCGTTGTTTTCTTTGGGTTCATACGGAAAAACATCAATAGCCGCACCATGAATATGCCCCGATTTGAGCGCATCAGCTAAATCCGAAATATTGACGATATGCCCTCGTGACAAATTAATAAACAAAGCACCCGGCTTCATTTTTTCAAATTCTTTTTTGGTAAAAATATTCGCATTCATACTTCGTCCATCCAAATGCAAGGAAACTACATCAGACATTGCGAGTAATTCATCCAAAGATTGGCATTTTTTGGCATTTCCAAGCGGTAATTTTTCATCTAAATCATAGAAATGCACTTCCATTCCTATGGCTTCTGCCAAAACCGAAAGTTGACTGCCGATATTGCCATACCCTATTATCCCCATTTTTTTTCCTCTTATTTCATAGCTATTTTTGGCTACTTTGTTCCAAATTCCCTGATGGAGTTGCATACTTTTTTCAAAAATGCCTCGAATGAGCATAATTGAAAGTCCCAGTGCCAGTTCTACCACTGAACGTGTATTGGAAAAAGGTGCATTGAATACGGGAATTCCCTTCTTTGCTGCTGCTGTTAAATCTATTTGATTGGTACCAATACAAAAAGCACCAATCGCCATTAATTTAGGAGCATTGTCTATTACTTTTTGGGTTACCATCGTTTTGGAACGAATTCCCAAGACATGTACATCCTTAATTTTTTCTATCAATTCCTCTTCGTTCAAAGCCCCTTTGATACATTCTACCGAAAAACCATCTTTTTCAAGAATTTCTTTGGCTCTGGCATGCACATTTTCGAGTAATAAAATTTGAATTTTGTTTTTTGGGAACGATAAATTAGGCATAAAAAAAAAATAGAATTTATTGATGATGCGCTAAGGTAATTCTTTTTTTTGACAAAAAAATAAGATAAACAAAAATGTATAAAAAATTAACAATTTTGAACAAAAGGAACATAACTCGTATATCTTTAATTTTCAACGAATTACAATTTCAAAAAATCAAATAAAAGTATATACAAAATACTGAATAGCAACAATTTATAAAATAGTAACGCAAGTATTAAATTTTATTTATAAATTTGCAAAATAATTTAATCATTTTTTAAACGTTGCTTTAGATGAATTTAAAAAGCATTTTAGTGCTAATCGTAATGTTAATTTGGTGGATAGTATGCTGGAAACATTATACTTGTGGTATCAAAAACTTTTGCGATTCAGACAGCAAAACAGAAATTGACTCTTCAAAACTACAAATACCTGCATTCCCTATTTCGTTTAATCTCAATTCGGATAGTGCATTATTACATGAATTTGAAGTATTTAGAAGCGATATTTGCAGCAAATACAATGGTCAAACTATAGAAATAGTAGGCTCTTATTTTGCCGACGAAACCAATACAACTTCGTTTTCAAACTTAGGATTGGCAAGAGCGCAACAATTAAAAAACTTGTTGGCTTCGTGCATGGATACCTCCAAAATTAGATTGGTAGCAATGGAAATATCAAAAGATTCTAGTTTTGTAGCACCTTTTGATGCTTTGAAAATTCAAATGGCCGACACGACCAATTATTCCAATCTATCGGAAGTAAAAGTAGTAAGCCATGATAATTCTGCCGAAATTTATTTTCCATCGAGTTCTATCAAAGGGCTTTCAAATGAAGGCTTTACCACTTTATTGAAAGATTATATAGCTAAAATTGGAATCAGTTCACAGAAAATAAAATTGGAAGGACATACAGATAATGTAGGGGCAGAATATGCTAATAAAACCTTGTCTGAAGACCGATGCAAAGTAGTAAGAGACCAATTGGTAAGTTTGGGATTGTCCAAAGACAAAATCGTTATAGAAGCTTTTGGTTCGTCAAAACCCAAAGTAGACAATAATACACCTGAAAATAGAGCCAAAAATCGTCGTGTAGAAATAAAAATAATTCAATAATAATAAAACAATAATTATGATATTCACTTTAACCATTTTTCAAAGCAATTTATTAGAGAAATACGATAAAACGGATGCCTCTATTGAAATATTAATTATGCTTTTTGTATCCTCTTTATTGGGATTTCTTTTGGGATATTTTATGAGTCATAGAACCAAAAAAGAATTTGTATATAATGATGTAAAAAATGAAACATCAAGCAAAAGTTCTATTGAAGAAAAATTCAATCAAGCGGAAAAAGAAGCATCACTATCTACAAATAATGCTATTGTATCTAATACCCAAACGGCCAAAAAAGAAACTATTGCGAAAGTAGAAACAAAAGTTGAGACGCCAAAGGTTGAAACGCAAAAACCAATTGCTAAAAAAACAGTAGCCAAAACAACCGAAGTAAATAATATAGTAGAAACGGTAGAACCTG
This sequence comes from Chitinophagales bacterium, assembly GCA_044368545.1. Classification (GTDB taxonomy): domain Bacteria; phylum Bacteroidota; class Bacteroidia; order Chitinophagales; family JADJOU01; genus CHPMRC01. The sequence continues at coordinate 3,841 of JBIPPG010000031.1, forward strand.
TCAAAACGGCTAAAAAAACAACAGCTGGTAAAAAAACGGTAGCCAAAACGCCTGATTCTGGTACAAAAAATGACCTAAAAGTAATTGAAGGTATAGGCCCAGCTATTGAGAAACTGTTGAATGCTAAAAATATCAATACTTATAAAGAATTGGCGGATAGCAAAATAGAAGTGATTCAAGAAATATTGAACGAGGGAGGACCTCGTTTTGCGATGCACTCGCCAGAAACATGGCCTATGCAAGCGCAATTATTATTTGAAAACAGAATGGATGATTTCAAAAAATTGACGGAAGAGCTCAAAGGCGGTAAAATCGTTAAATAATCTTTATTCTTTTTTAAATTAAACATAGCGTATCAAATGGTTATTGGCATTGCGGGCGGAACAGGCTCGGGAAAAACTACAGTAGTCAAAAAAATAATGAATCTTTTTCCAAAAAAAGATGTAGTGCTACTTTCCCAAGACAATTATTATAAAGATAATGGGCATTTGACCGAAGAAGAAAAGAAAAATACAAACTTTGACCATCCCGATGCGATAGAATTTAGCTTATTGGCAAATCATGTAGAAGATTTGAAAAATCAAAAAGCGATAGAACAGCCTATATACTCATATCTTACCTGTAGCCGAAGCAAGGAAACGATTCATACCGATCCCAAAAAAGCCATTATTGTAGAAGGAATCTTGATATTGACCGATAAAAAACTACGAGAAAAAATGGATATTTGCGTATATGTAGATGCGCCTGCCGATGAACGACTCATTCGTGTGATTCAACGCGACATCGTAGAGCGAGGACGCGATGTCAATGAAGTATTGAAACGATACCTCGAAACCGTAAAACCGATGCACGAACAATATATAGAACCCACCAAAAAATTTGCGGATATTATTTTGCCTTTGGGCGGATTCAATAGCGTGGCTATCAAAGTCTTGGGCGATATTATCAAAAACAAAATTAGAGAAGAAGAGGACAAAGAAAGTAAAGAGGGGAATTCGTAGATTTTTTATTTCTCGTGTAGGCTCACATAGAATAACTAATTGTTCAAAAATATCTAAGTCCTTTTTAAATAAAGAGCACGCGAGACGTTTGAATTTAATTCAGTAGTGATACAGTTGCGACATAGAATTTTTAGCTGCTTTCATATATCAACTTATAGAAGTAGTTATTCCTTCCAAGTCAAATCTTTTGGAATATATAAGTCTCCTGTCCTATATTTGTCAAAGTATAAAGTTTTTGGTCTTTTGAAACTAGGACAATTTATACTAAAACAAGTCAATACACCTTCATCATATTTGGTTAGAGAAGAGTCTGGATTAGGATAAGATCCGCAACTACCAATTCTAATAACATCAAGTGCCTCTCCATTAGGTCCTCTTAAATGTTTTAAGAAAAAAAAATGATAACCTGCCGTTGTACCTCCGCCAACTTTTATAGGTTTTTCTTCTATGTAGCCATATTTTTTATCTGAAGATGTTCCTTTAATTGTAAATTTAGGTTCTTCAATAATCAAATATGAAGACAGTAAAAATGATAAAACAACAATACTCAATTTGTATAAATTGGTTTTATTTTTCCTATTATTTTTAAAATTGGTTGAGCTAAGAAACTGTATTTTTTTGTTTGAGGTTACAAGGATTTTTTTTGAAATTAGTTTCATTATATTAATTATTTAATTTAGCTTATTATTAATTTATGGCTTAATTAAGGGCGGAAAGTGAGACGCAAGCACTTCAGTCGCCATATAGCCAAACCGATGTGTTGTATTTATTTCATTGTTTCGTTAATATTTATGACTCTTGTTTTGGATAGTTTATCGTGGAATCCTTCAGTACTTGCAAAAAATGAAAAATACTCAAATGGAATACTTCTGCTTAATGTTCTTCCGATTATTTGTAACAGAGTTGGCTTTTCAAATGTTTTTGTTGAAATGACTTTTGTTTTTGTTATAAGCTTACCAAGTGTTTTTTGAAAAAAGTATTCTGTGATTATGTAATAACCCCAAAATGTTGGAATTAATATGATAAATGGTGCAATAGGTAAACTTTCTCCTGTTTCATCCGTATATTCTTTATTGAAACCTAATATCATTAGAACTACTGATAGTATAATCCAAATTATAAAGAAGGTTGTCATATCTACAACTGAATTTATAATTCTTTTAAAAGTACTTGCGTTGCTAAAGACTTTCTGTTCCATATTTTTTTGTTAATGTAAATAATAATAGCTGTTGGCAATTCAATAAAAGCAATAATTAGAAAGATTTCAAATGGTTCGAATCCGTTTATAATCTAGTTTTATTCTATTTAAATTTTAGTTTTCAGAGAGAGGCTTTTAATTTCGTTATAATGACATCTATCTCTTAAACATATGCAATTATAATACAATTTTCACAAAATCATAATTTTTTTTAATGAAATAGGTAATCAATTTATGAAAAATAATTGCTTTTTTTTAACGCTGTCACTCCTCTAGTGCAGAAATACAACCAAGATAAGAGCGAAAGAGTTTCTGTGCCGATGTTAAAATTTAGTATAAATTCAGAAAGGATTAGATACATAAAAGCACAAGGGCTATTAGGCTTAATGGGGGATAGAGAGTAGTTCTTTGTTGGCTCGTTGATAATAACTAACCCCTAGCTGTTAAATGCTTGTGCGTTTGTCAATTTGTTAGTATGGACTTTTTGCCGTCTTTACATTTTCTGGAAGTTGAAATTCTTTATCGTCAAGTTTCAACTCTGTCACTTCTGTCGCAAGGCATGTCAAAGTGAACTGTGCGTTGTCAATAACTGATTTTAATGACAAAGCTTTTGCAACTTTTAAATAGTCATACCAATTTCCATAAAGATGACCTGTAAACAATGAAATGTCAACGCCAATTTTTGAATTGAAATAATATTTCTGTGTTCCGCTTTTACAAGTCAAAATAACTTCATCACATTTGTAGCCAAGAACTTCTGTTACGTTTTTGTTCACTTCAACTTTTAAAACTTCGTCAGAATTTGTCGCTCCATCATTCCAAAGAACCGTTTCAGAGTTTGACATTTTATTGAAAAGTTTGTTGTCTTTGTTGATGTAAAGTTGCCATTGAAAAAATGTCCCGTTAGCACTTGATTTATAGTCTCCACCTTTAATGATGTATGTCTGCGTTGAACCCATCATAGAAGTAAATTGTTCACTTGTTACGTTTGGAAGTTTACTAACGTAGGTGTTTTGATAAACAATTCTACCTTGAAAATTTTGTCCAAAAACTGTTGCTATCAGAACAGTCAGTGCGAATGTCAATAATTTTTTCATTATTTTGTTTGTTAATTTTCTTTTTGTTTAAGTATCTTAAAAATCACATATCTCGTAGATATATACGCAAATATAATATAATTTTCACTAATTCTTATTTTTTTTGATTGAAATAGAGTAATAAGTTTGTCAAAAAATAACTGCATATTTTTGATTAAAAATAAGGAAATACGCACATTTGAGATTCCCAATAAATTTTTCTGTATTTAATCGAACTGAAAATCAAGTATTGCTTATGAAAAATTTTTGGGAAAGACGAACATAAACTAATCGTGTTTGAGAACGATGGATGATAGTAAAAAATAGCTTTGTGAAACTTTGTGGCTTCTTTGTGTTTTTTGTGGAATAGCTTGAAGTTAGATATTGGACAAAAGATATTAGATATGAGATTTTTGCGCTCCCGAATTCCTTCCTCTCGGGACAGGCTTTTGCGCTAGGGATAGGAACGTGCACGGAGCGAAGCGAAGTAAAGTGGATAGCCCGTTAAAGCGCCTAAATATATAAAAAAAACGTCCTTTATTTCCTCCCAAAATCGGCAGGTATTTCGCCCCATTTATCGGTTTCCCATTTGACGATAGGCGTGGTAATATCATTTTGTCTCAACCAATTTTCCGCTTTTTCTACCCATTCAAACGCCATTTTATTTCGCTCGGTCAATTCGAGTTTCGTGCCTGCTTTCTTTTTCTTTACCCAAGCTATTGCGGTATTGCTATCGGTATAGATGATTTTATTGAGATTGTGCTGTTTGAGATAGCTGAGTCCGTGCACTATAGCCAAAAATTCGCCAATATTCACCGTAGCATCTTCAAATATTCCTTTTCGGAAAATTTCGGTACGGGTTTGATAGTCCACACCTCTATATTCCATTTTGCCAGGATTGCCCAGACAGGAAGCATCTACACATATAGCATTTTCAATGATTTTTCCTTGCTGATTATAGGTAAAGATTGGATTTTTTTCGGGTTCTTTCTTTTTGTAGATAAAGGTTTTAAAATCGCTTCGATAGGCTTCTATAGCTTCTTCTTGTGATTCAAAAGACTTAAATTTAGCTCCATCAAATCCATCCACTTGACTTTTGCATTCTATCCAAGACTTATATATTCCAGGATTGCGCCCTTGCCATACTACATAAAATTTGGTCCTATTCTTGCTCATTTTTTCTAAAGATAAGATATACATAAGACAAAAGTCCCCCAATTACCAATGTAACGGTTTGAATCAACCAAAGTGCCCAAGAATATGCCAATCCAATTTTGGTAGGAATATTATATAATTCCAAAGCTTTAGTAATTAAAATTTGATAGGCTCCTATCCCACCTTGTGTCATGCCTACTCCTATCGTTCCTGCTGTCAAAACCAAAAAAGCACTTTTGATACTCAAATGCTCCAAGCCGGGTATAGCAAGGTAAAAAATATAGGTGGTGATGAAATATATAAAATAAATCAAAACACTGTATATGATAAATAAATTATAGTTTTTTACTTTTCTAATAGAGCTCAATCCTTCTGCAAATCCTTTGATTTTTTCAATCAAAATATTATAAAATCTTGTCTTTCTAATAAAATAAAATGCGATAGCTCCTATAAATAAAAGCGCAACTAAGAGGATCCATTTCATATACGATTGACTGTTTCCAACTGTTTTGGACTGAAGAGAATTATATAAGATATTTATCTTATCCCATTCAAAAACCAAGGCTAAAAAAGCTATAATCCCCATACCTAACACATCCACCAATCGCTCCACAACCATTGTCCCTACACTTTTTTCAATGGGCACTTTGCTGTATTTTGCTAGAATGGAACAACGAAGTACTTCGCCCAATCGAGGAAAGGCTAAATTGGATAAATACATAATAAAAATAGAAGCTGTCAAAACTTTTGTATCGGGCTTATATCCCATAGGCTCTAGCAACAACTGCCATCGCAAGGCACGGATCAAACAGGCTAGACTTCCCAGTACAATCAAAATAATAATATAAATCCATTTTGTATTTTTGATGCTTTCAATAATAAACTGAATATCTTCGGGTTTTAAGTCTTTTTGAATAAACCAAATTAGAAAAACCCCAATGCCTACGGATATAAGAAATTTAATACTATTTTTAACTTTTGCGCTCACAAATTCTATTTTTTTGAAAAAAAGCAAATTTAATCCAAAAAATATAAATCATTCTATAGTTATTTTTCGTGCGTAAATAAACTTTTCGCTTTATTTTTGGTCAAAGTAGTAAATAACGCATTATGTATATTCTCATCGTATTATTGTCTTTTTTCCAGCACGAAATGTCTATGAATGGCTTTGCATTTCCCGAAAATAAGCAAATTTTTTATAAAACCAATGCCTACCGAAAATCAAAAGGGCTGGATACCTTACTATGGGATAATGCTCTTTTTCAATCTTCCTATACCCACGCTACCAATATGAATCGTTACAATTTCTTTGGGCATGAATGCAAACAAAACAAAGCCTTTCAGAAACCCGGTCAACGCATCAAATATTTCCACTACAATTATGCTTATATGTCTGAAAATATTGCTTTTTATGAAACATCAAAAGAAGATTTGACGGCAGAAGACATAGCCAATTTATTTTTCAATATGTGGGAAAAATCGCCCAGTCATAGAAAAAATATTCTTTCAAAAGATGCTAAAGATATAGGAATAGCCATTTTTACGGTTCATAAAGGGAATAAAACCATTTATTATGGGGTTCAAAACTTTGGACGTAGATATGTAGACGCTGAATAGTCGTTCATTTTGCTTTTTTATAGATTTAATCTGTTTATTTTAGCTACTTTTGCGCCCTATTTATATGCAAAAGCTTAAAAAGATTTTCTTAATTATCTGTTTTCTACCCTTATTTTTAGGCGCTAGAAATACGAAATATATAAAGAAACACAAACCGATAAGCAAAGAATTAGGCAAAAAATATAAGATTCCTTACAAATTCATTTTGGCGGTAGCCGTAATGGAAACCGAAGGGGGACGTAGCAAAATTTGTAAAAAACTTCATAATCATTTTGGGGTAAAAGGTAAAAATAAAGCGAATTGGAAGACAAAATACAAACAATACAAAGACGATAGAGCTTCGTATGAAGATTTTTGTAGAATCGTAAGGAATAAAAGATTTTATCCAACATTAAAAGGAAACGATAGTATATCGCTTTGGGTAGCCAAGCTTGCAAAAACGGGCTATTCTTCAAATCCTGTTCAATGGCAAAAAAACATTCACCTCATTCTCAAAACATTGTAAAGGTAAATGAATCAGAATAAAACCATTTTATGGATTTGTAGTCTATTGTTTTTGGGAATGATTTTGTTCTCCATAATAGATATTTTTGTATATAAAACGCCATTTTCTTCTATTAATATCTTGTCCAGCATTTTTGTAAAAAAAGAACCAAAAGTAGCTATTCCAAAATCTATAAAAATAAAGAAACCCGTTTTTGAACAATATACCGAAGCCCATCGATTGATTCGATTTACAGATAGTCAAGCGGTAGCTTTACCCAAATTTCAAGCCAAACTTTTTGACCTCAAAAAAGGAAAACGACGAAAAATTAGAATTGCGTGGTTTGGCGATAGCATGATAGAAGCTGATTTAATTACGCAAACCATTAGAAAAGTTTTACAAGAATTTGCTTCAAAACAATATGGCGTGGGATTTGTACCTATACAATCGGTATCAAGTGGCATGCGAATTACGGCTCGCTCCAAAACAAATGGCGTATGGGAACGAAAATCCTTTGAAAATGCAAGTGGTGAGGTCTTTTTATCGGGAAATGTTTTCACTTCCCAATATGGAAATTTTTATACCAATGACAACACACTGGGCGATTCGGTTCAAGTGCTTGAAAAATGGCTTTTGTGTGGCGATGATGATAGTACATTGAGGTTGAAAATTAATAAAAATGACATTCAAATAAAGAAAAAAGGCAAGCTTTTTGAAGCCGTTTTATTGGAAAAATCTACCAAGAAAAATATCGATATTGCTTGGAATCAAAAACAATCAAAAGTCTATGGCGTAAGCATAGAACCCGAATCGGGCATTATCCTAGACAATTACTCGTACCGAGGGATAACGGGAGTGGAACTGAACAAAGTAGACGCAAAATTGCTTCAAGATATAGCCGAAAGTCAATATTATGATTTAATCGTATTTCAATACGGCGTGAATATGCTGTTTCGTCCCAAAGATAAAAACTACGATTATTATCAGCAAATTATGCAACCCGTATTGGAAAAATACAAAAACAATCTACCCAACACTGAATTCTTGATAATAAGCTGCGCAGACCGTGCATTTAGATACAACAACGAATGGAAAACAGCAATTGGAATCGATTCTTTGGTAAAACTTCAAGCCAATTTAGCATTTAAAAACAATATGGCATTTTACAATCTTTATCAATCGATAGGTGGCAATGGCACCATAGTAAAATGGGCAAACAGCACGCCAAAATGGGCAAACAAAGATTATATTCATCCCAATCATTTAGGGGCTGAAACTATAGGAAAATGGATAGCCGAGGCTTTTTTGAAAGATTATAAACTTTTTGAAAAAGAAGAAAATAAGCGTTTGGAACTTTTAAAACTACAAAAAGAAGAATAAATGTATCAATTTAGCTGGGAAGCTTTTAGCAAAGAACTATTGTACAATCCTGAAAATCCATTGCTTTTCAATAGTGGTTTTTTTGTATATTTTTTTGTGGCTTTTATGATGCTCTACTACATATTTAGAAATCATTTCACCATCAGAGCCAGTATTTTATCCTTTTTCTCGCTCTATTTTTTCTACAAGGCAAGTGGTTCATTCGTTATTCTTGTTCTCATATCGGCTACAGTCGATTTTTTGCTTTCCAATGCCTTGTACAAATCCAAAAAGCAACTTCACAAAAAAATTTACTTAGTCACAAGTATTGTTTTCAATTTAGGGATGTTGTTTTATTTTAAATACACCGATTTTTTCATTTCGCTCACCAATCATTTTTTGGACAAACCGCTCAATCTCTTGCATATATTGCTTCCTATAGGTATTTCTTTTTATACTTTTGAAAATATCAGCTATGTAGTGGATGTATATAAAAAAGAAATTGAGCCCGAAAAATCATTCATAAACTACCTTTTGTTTCTTTCTTTTTTCCCAAAATTGGTTATGGGGCCGATTGTACGAGCTAAGGATTTTATTCCACAGCTCAAAAAGCCTTATTTTGTTTCCAACGAATATTTACAAAGAGGTTTTTTCTTGATAATCAGCGGATTGTTCAAAAAATTAATCATTTCGGATTATATTACTCTCAACTTTGTTAATTTTGTATACGATACACCCAATTTACATACAGGGCTTGAATGCTTGCTAGCTACGTATGCTTATGCCATTGTGATTTATTGCGATTTTAGTGGCTATAGCGAAATAGCTATAGGTATTGCGCTATGGCTAGGTATAGAAATTCCAGCAAATTTCCGCAAACCATACCAAAGTACTTCCATACAAGAATTCTGGCGCAGATGGCATATTTCTTTATCTTCATGGTTGAGAGATTATTTATACATTTCGCTGGGAGGTAACCGAAAAGGCACTTTTAGAACCTATTTAAACTTGTTCATCACTATGCTTTTAGGCGGATTTTGGCACGGCGCTAGCTGGAATTTCATCATTTGGGGCGCATTGCACGGTTCGGTGTTGGGCGTGCATAAATATTTTACGAGTTTTGATTTTTACAAAAACTGGCATTTTTCAAAAAGCAAAACATACGCCATTCTTTCGGGAATTCTCACCTTTCATTTTGTATGTTTTTGTTGGATTTTTTTCCGTGCAGAAACCCTTGAAGAAGCACAATTGGTCATTCATCAAATCCTACATAATTTCACATGGGTAGGCGTTGAAAAATTCGTAGCCAACTATAAAAATGTCCTTTTGATGATGACGCTTGGCTATGTTTTACATTTGATTCCTTCCAAATTTTCGTTTAATGAATGGAAATGGGTAAAAGAAAAACCTGTATTTTTCTATGTATTGTTTTTCATTTTGTTTCTAATCGCTTATTCCCAATTGAAAAGTGCCGAATCGGTAATGCCTATTTACCTTCAGTTTTAGTTGGCTTTTTGGATTCCAAAAAATAATTCCACGCATTTGCAAAGGCTTGATTGAACAAATCGCCCTGTAGTTGATACCCTTTTTGTGTATAATGCACCAAATCCGAGTTCAATAAATTGGAATAACGCCAAACATCCGTTTGACCATCACATTGGCAGATAGAATAAAAATCATAAAAAGCCAATTGATGTGAAAAAGCATAATGTTCCATAGCTGCTCTCACTGTGGCTAAATTGGGATGGGGATATTTTTTTTTCA
>JBIPPG010000002.1:0-40613 GCA_044368545.1 Chitinophagales bacterium
ACATACGCTGAAAAATGCCTGTATCAAAGACAAGATATTTCCTTTTTTTGGGATTTATCGTAGCACCAAGAGGAATTCCATTACAGGATGAATGCGTAGCATTGTATAAAATTCCTGACATTTGCAACAGTTCTAGCGCTTCTTTTATTTGATAATTTTTTAAAGAAGTATCAAAAGTAAAAGAATATTTATTTCCCACCTGCGACACTACATTTCTAAAAACTTCTAAAATTCTCATATTGGGAACTTTGGCCTTATATTTTGCAAAATCTGCTTGATAGGCTACTATTAAATCATCCAAAATTGTTTGTACTTGGACGAGATTGGGATTACGAATATATGAAGCCACTACTTCGGGCATTCCGCCTATTATCAGAAATATTTTCAAATAAGACAGCGTCTTTTTATGTATCAAATCGGGTAGTGCAAATTTATCAAAAGCATTTAAAATAGCTTGAATCAATGATTTTTCGCCCAATGCACCCAAAAATTCTTCAAAACTAAAGGGATACATATATACAGAGTGAATTCTACCCACTCCAAAGGATGGTAAATCCGCTAAGGCAAATTCCAATAGGGAGCCTGCTGCCACAAGATGTAAGTTTGGTTTTTTTTCATAAAAATATCGCAACATACTGATAGCTTCAGGTGCCGTTTGAATTTCGTCTAAAAACAATAAGGTTTCATTTTCAAGAATTGGGATATTCAAAATAATTGACAATTGCTGACAAATTTCATCGGGATTTGCATTTTTTTGAAACAAAGATATATAATCTGTGTTTGCGTCAAAATTTACTTCGGCAAAATATTTAAAATGAGTTCCAAGTTGTCTAATTGCCGATGTTTTCCCAATCTGGCGAGCACCTCTTACCAATAATGGCTTCCTATTTTTTGTATTTTTCCATATTAAAAGCTGATTATCAATACTTCTATTTATATACATTCATTTATATTTTATACAAAAGTAATACTTTTTGAAAAAATCCAAACCAATAATTACCATTTTTTTGAAAAAATCCAAACCAATAATAGTCCATTTTTTGAAAAAATCCAAACCTGAAGAACAAAAAACATCTTTTTAAAATAGTAAATTTAGTGTTTTCACTTTTGATTGAAATTTTATATACGAATTTTTGAGGGGTATACAAAATCCAACTAAGACGAGTCCTTTATTTTTATAAAAATGAATAAAATTACATTTATTATCTTTGCATTTCTAAAAACAATAAATCAATGAGCGCAATTATAGAAATTCACGCAAGACAAATTTTAGATTCGAGAGGAAATCCTACAATAGAAGTGGATGTAACTACCGAAAGTGGGCATTTTGGAAGAGCCGCAGTGCCTTCTGGCGCCTCTACGGGTTTACACGAAGCGGTAGAATTGAGAGATGGCGACAAAGGATTTTACTTGGGAAAATCGGTTTTGAAAGCGGTAGAAAATGTCAATACGACAATTTTTAATGAATTGATAGGCTATGATGTGCGTGAACAAGAGTTGATAGATAAATTATTATTGGAAATAGACGGCACAGAAAATAAGTCCAATCTAGGTGCAAATGCTATGTTGGCGGTATCTTTGGCAGTAGCTAAAGCAGGTGCAAAAGCTTCTAATTTGCCGTTGTACCGATATATTGGTGGTGTCAATGCAAGTACATTGCCTGTACCGATGATGAATATTTTGAATGGTGGTGCACACGCCGACAACTCAATTGATTTTCAAGAATTTATGGTAATGCCTACAGGCGCTGCTACGTTTAGCGAATCGCTTAGAATGGGCGTTGAAATTTTCCATAGTCTAAAAGATGTTCTTAAAAAAGCAGGATATTCTACCAATGTAGGCGATGAAGGAGGATTTGCTCCAAATATCAAAAGCAATGAAGAAGCTATCGAAATTGTTTTAAAATCTATTGAAAATGCGGGTTACAAACCAGGTGAAAATGTATTCATAGCAATGGATGCGGCGGTTTCGGAAATGTGGAACGAACAAGAACAAAAATATATTTTCCATAAATCGGATAACAGAAAATTGACGAGCGATGAACTCGTAGAATATTGGGCGCAATGGTGCGAAAAATATCCTATTGTATCCATAGAAGATGGAATGGCGGAAGATGACTGGGCGGGATGGAAAAAATTGACGGAGCGATTGGGCAATAAAGTACAATTGGTAGGCGATGACTTGTTTGTAACGAATGTAAAACGTTTGAAACAAGGAATTGAAAATCAAACGGCAAATTCAATATTGGTAAAAGTAAACCAAATTGGAACGCTTACCGAGACGATACAAGCCGTAAAAATGGCTCAAAACAATGGCTACAACTCTGTAATGAGTCACCGAAGTGGCGAAACAGAAGATAGCACCATTGCAGATTTGGCGGTAGCATTGAATTGTGGTCAAATCAAAACTGGTTCGGCTTCTCGTTCGGATAGAATGGCAAAATACAATCAATTGATTCGTATAGAAGAAGAATTGGGTACAAGTGCTATTTTCCCCAAATTAAAATTTGGTAAATAGTAGTTCCATACATATTAAAAATAATAACTTAACTCAACGATTATGGCTTTTTTCAATTATTTCAATAAAGAAAAAAAAGAGGATTTGGACAAAGGATTGGAAACAACCAAACAGTCTTTTTTCTCAAAGCTCTCCAAAGCAATAGCTGGAAAAAGCGAAATTGATACAGAGGATTTAGACGAAATAGAAGAAGCCTTGATTTCGAGCGATGTAAGTCTTGAAACTACCATAAAGATTATCGATAGACTGGAGAAAAATATTGCTGACAATAAATATATTGGACAATCTGAATTGTATCAAGTGCTGAAAAACGAAATCATAGATTTATTGTCCGAAAATGCCTCGTTAGATTTGGATACCATCATCCCCAAAACAGACTCCAAGCCTTATGTCATAATGGTTGTAGGTGTCAATGGTGTAGGAAAAACGACTACTATTGGAAAACTAGCCAATCAATTCAAACAAGCGGGCAAAAGTGTAATTTTGGGCGCGGGTGATACGTTTAGAGCAGCGGCAGTCAATCAATTGCGGATTTGGGCTGAGCGAAGCGATGTAGGATTTGTAGAAAAAGGACAGGATGCCGATCCTAGTGCCGTAGCCTTTGATACGCTACAAAGCGCCAAAGCAAAAAATGCCGACATCGTAATAATAGATACGGCAGGAAGGCTTCACAATAAAACAGGATTGATGCATGAATTGTCAAAAATCAAAAATGTGATGAAAAAAGTCATTCCCGATGCACCGCACGAAGTTCTTTTGGTATTGGATGCTAGCACGGGACAAAATGCACTCGTGCAGGCAAAAGAATTTATATCGGCTACCGAAGTGAATGCCATCGCATTGACCAAACTAGATGGAACGGCAAAGGGTGGTATCGTGATTTCGATTTCAGATCAATTCAAAGTGCCTATCAAATATATTGGTGTAGGCGAACAAATCCATCAATTGCAATTATTCAACAAAAAAGCATTTATAGATTCTCTATTTGCTTAATAATCAATAAAAAATCTCATGGAAAAAGGAAAAAAATATGCTGCCATCCATTACGCAAAGTATTTGGAGTTGGATAAAATATTGGATTGTCAAGTGCCTCGTTCGGTAGAATTTGGCGAAGAAGCACACGATGAATTGCTCTTCATTATTACACATCAGGCTTATGAATTGTGGTTTAAACAAATATTGCATGAATTAGAAAGCGTAGTGGGTATAATGGATGATTTGCCTGTGAGTGAAAAAAAACTAGCTCATGCGGTTCATTATTTGGATAGAACTATCAAAATAATGCAATTGCTAATTCAGCAATTAGAGGTTTTGGAGACGATGACACCCATGGATTTCTTAGAATTTAGAAATTATCTTTTCCCAGCTTCGGGATTCCAGAGTTTTCAATTTAGAAAAGCCGAAGTGATGCTAGGACTCAAAAATAAGCATCGCATAACGTATGGAGGACATCATTACGCTGCCTTTTTTGAAGAAAAACAAAAAGAAGAGCTTGAGAAATTGGAGAATAATCCTTCTATGCTCGAATTATTAGAAAAATGGCTCGAACGAACCCCTTTTATAGATCACAAAGATTTTAATTTTCTTGAAAATTATAAAAAAGCACTCGAAAATCTATTTGAAATAGAACAAAAAGAAATTCAAGAAACCGAATATTTGAGTGAACAACAAAAAGCCATGCGCCTCAAAATGCTAGGCGATAGCGATACTTTCTTCAAATTGGTTTTTGACAAAGAAAGCTACAACAAAGAGTATGAAGCAGGCAATGTAAGAATTTCGTATAAAGCAATGTTGGCAATGCTTTTCATTTCTTTATATAGAGATGAACCTATACTACAGTTACCTTATTTGATGATACAGAAATTATCTGAGATTGATGAATTTTTGACACTTTGGCGCTTCCGTCATGGACAAATGGTGCGTAGAATAATAGGAAGCAAAATAGGAACTGGTGGCAGTGTAGGCGTAGACTATCTTATGGAAACGGCTTCTAAACATACAATTTTCAAAGATATACATTATGTGAGTACTTTGATGATTCCAAAAAAAGATTTACCTATTTTGCCCAATTCATTGGTGGAAGAGCTCAATTACCATTATAGAAGCTAATTATTTATGCAAGAAATAGTGCGCATCTCTTGGTTTCAAAAAGTGTTAAGCTTTTTGTTTCCCATTGTATTGAAAGAGATCGATTCGCCCTTGTATATTCAATTTGTCCTCAAAAACAACAAAATATTACTGAATAGTCAAAATGCCAATCAATCCAATGGCACGCTAAAATATGCCTTACATCATGCATTTTCGCATTTTAAATGGTATGAAAAAACCAATGTAAATCAAATACTTATACTCGGTTTTGGACTAGGAAGTGCATACGATTTGCTCTCTCCTATTTTTCCAAATGCTAAATTTGTAGGCATTGAAAATAATGATGCTGTTTATAATTTTTACCAAAACATTAAGCCCCATAATTCCCAATTAAAATTGCATATAATAGATGCACAAAATTTTATAGCCCAATGTAACGATAGTTTTGATTTGATACTAATAGATATTTTTAATGATGAAGAAATCCCCAACTTTATCATCCATCCTTCCTTTTGGGAGCAATGCCACCAAGCACTCAACCCCAATGGAGCTATATTATGGAACACACTTATCAGCAATCAAATTGAAACGAAACATCCGAAAATACACGAATTTTTTGATACGTTTTGGGATACGATTACGGATAATAAGTTTTATTGGAAGGGGAGATAGTTTTATCTAATCAAAATATATTAATGAAGTATCTTGTTTTGGATAGTAAATTGAATACCAATTTTTTTTATAATTATAACATTTTAAATTTATTTTCTTCCCAATAGATAATTTATATAAATAAAAATCAGGAATTGTATAGAAAAAGTAATTTGTATCTGAATTGTAATTACTTTTAATTTCTTGATAAAAGTTTTTACAATTATATTTATTCTCAATAACACTTTTACTTATATCATTTCTTTTCCTTAAAATCACATCATTAATTTGTTTTTTCCAAAAAGAATCCATATAACTTTGATATATCCAATAAATTTTATCATTATTTATCCTATCATAAAACGTTGACAATGAAGTACTATTTTTTATCATTTGATAATATTGTAAATTAAAGAAAAATGCTTTTCCAGTTGAGATTTCCATACGATTTTCTTTATATAACCTTGGTAATCCAATAATTCCATTTAATGTAATAAATTTAACTAAATCATTTACTTCTGTTATAGAAATCCTGCGAAGTAGTAAAAATTCTCTAAATCTAGAAATATCTATCAATGTTTGATTTAAGGATTTTATATTTTTCTTAAAATCTAAATTTGGTTTTATTGCAAAATAAAAAGAAGTATCCTCAACTTCTACTTTAAGAAATTCAATCCCATCTCCAAAGAATAAATAAAATAATTTATAATTTGGGGTTTCTTTTATTTTATGTTTTTGTTTTGAAGAAATCAAAACAAAAGAATCAATTCTAAATTCATTTTGTATACTCCAATTATAAACAAATGATTCTTCAGAGCTTAATTGCTTATTAGAGTCTTTACAATTATAGAAAAGCATAATAAAAACAAAAAAACATAATACTATTTTTTTCATAAAGTTTTAAAATTTCATTATCATATTTAACTTTAATAACATAAAACGATATAGATTCCAATTTACAAATTCTAAAACTTTCTCCAACAAACTAAATAAATCAATCTGGATATTTATTTTCTGGATTTTGTCTATTATCATAAAGCTTTAAAATGGTAAATTTACAATCATCAAACACATAAAACAAAGTTGTTCTTTTATATAATACAAAGCTTCTTAAATCTTTATATTCTCGTCTACCGATATTTGGAAAACGACTTAAAATTTCAATAGTTGATTCAAATTTAGCAAAAATATCTATTGAAACATTGTAACCAAAACTTGTTTCAATATATGTCAAAATATCATTTAAATTCTCAACGGCTTGTTCTGTCCATATTATTTCCCTTTCCATTTATTAAGTTTTTCCATAGCTGTTTTGTGAGATACAACATTATAATTTTGAGGATTATCCACCATATCAATTAGTTCTTTTCGTTCATTCACAGGCAAAAAATTTAATTGATGAGATTGACTTAGAATTGTATAATAATCATTCAAGACAACTTCTTCGTCTATTTCATCTACGAGATTTTTTATATGATTTTTTAATTCTGTAATTTCCATAACATTTGTATCTAAATTATTTATTGACTACAAAAATACATACTTTTTTAAAAATTCTTAAATTTAATATCATTTCTAGTGTCTTCAAATTTAAGAAAATTAAACTTGATTATAACTTAATTATTTTCAAATTAAAAAAGATAAATCACAAGGATATACCCAAAAAGAATTAGATTTGTAGACTAAATAAAAAAGCCTTGCACACACATTACGCGGAGATTATTTTACCTTTGTATTTGAGGCAAACCTATACGTATGTATTGCCCGATTCGCTTTCGGAGAAGGCCGCTATTGGTATGCGTGTTTTGGTTTCTTTTGGCAAGAATAAAATATACACAGGTATTATTGCCGATATTCATCATCAAAAACCTGATTTTCCTTCTATTAAAGAAATAGAAGAAATCCTTGACAGCGAACCTATTATAAGCCAAAATCATATAAAATTGTGGAAATGGCTCAGTAGCTATTATATGACTAGCATTGGCGAAATAATGGATTTGGCGCTTCCCAATGCTTTCAAACTATCTAGCGAACGTTTTTTTGTTCCTCGTCATCAGGCGAATATCAATGATTTTGACCTAACGGGTGACACGCAAATGCTCGCAGATGCTATACAGTCGATGGGAAAATTTAGTCTCAACGATATAAAGAGTTTTTTTAATAAAAAAACGGGTATTGCAGAACTTAATGCGTTGATTCAATGCGGTTTGGTAGAACCAATTGAAGAAATTGGCGAAAAATATACGGCGGTTTATGAAAAGTATGTTCAAATTTCCCAATCCTATTTGCAAGATAAAGATAAGCTAAACGAAATTTTTGGGCAATTGATGACGCGAAGCAAAAAACAATATCAAATTCTGCTTCAATATTTCTCGCTTTCTCCAAAAGGCGATGCCATTTCTAAAGCGATATTAATGGAAAAAGCCGATGCTAATTCGTCGAATATTAAACCGCTGATAGAAAAAGGTATTTTTGTGGAAACGGAACGTCAAAAAGATCGTTTTCAATTGGAAAAAATATCGGATTTGAAAGAAGTTGTGCTGAGCGCCGCACAAACCGAGGCGTACAATTCCATTCAAGCTGAATTTGAGAATCACAAAACGGTTCTTTTTCAAGGCATTACAGGTAGTGGAAAAACGGAAGTGTATATCCAATGGATCAAAAAATGCCTGCAACAAGAAGGAACAATACTCTTTGTATTACCCGAAATAGCGTTGACTTCTCAAATGGTCAAACGTCTTCAAACATATTTTGGGAATAGTATGGTCATTTACCATTCACAAATTAACCAAAATACAAAGTATGAAATTTGGCAAAAAGTATATCGTTCCGAAGTCCAATTTGTGGTAGGCACTCGTTCGGCACTTTTTCTTCCTTATTCAAAACTTCAGGCTATCATTATCGATGAAGAACACGATGCTTCGCTCAAGCAAGTAGACACCAATCCTAGATATAATGCTAGAGATGGATTTTTGTACTTAGCATATATTATGGGAGCAAAAACGCTACTAGGCAGTGCTACGCCGTCTATTGAAAGCTATTTCAATGCTATTAACAATCGATATGGATGGGTAAAACTACTTGAACGCTATGGCGATGCTACTCTTCCCAAAATTGAATTGGTAGACATTAAGCTTAGGGAAAAAGAAAAAGCTATGAAAAGCGATTATTCCAATGATTTGATTGAAGCCATAGAACAAAAAATAAACTTGGGCGAACAAACCGTTTTGTTTCAAAACAGAAGAGGATACGCGCCCTATATTCAGTGCGACCAATGCGACTATATTGAAAAATGCGACCAATGCGATGTTCGTCTTACTTACCACAATACGTCAAATCTTATGATTTGTCATTATTGTTATAAAAAATATAAACTCAAGCTGCAATGTTCTCGATGCAAAAGCAATACACTCAAAACGAGGGGATTGGGCACTCAAAAAGTAGAAGAAGAAATTTCGTTATTTTTTCCTGAAGCACGAGTGGCAAGGCTGGATATTGATATTTCTCGTTCCAAACAACGGCTGGAAAATTTATTGGAGGATTTCAAAGAAGGAAAAATACAAATACTAGTAGGTACACAAATTGTAACCAAAGGTTTTGATTTTGAAAAATTGAACTTGATAGGTGTAATTCACGCCGATAATCTTTTTTCTTTTACAGACTACAAAACGCAGGAGCGAGCCTTTCAAACGCTTATGCAAATATGCGGCCGAGCTGGACGACGAAAAGATGCGGACAGCAAAGTAATCTTGCAAACCTACAATCCAAAAGATATATTATTTCAATATCTAATAGCACAAGATTGGGAAGCATTTATAAAGCAGGAATTAGTAGTGCGCAAACAATATATTTATCCACCATTTTGTTCTTTGGTAAAAATAATCATTAGGCATCAAAAAGAAGATTTACTGCACATTTATAGCACTAAAATTGTATCGAAACTAAAAGAAGCGTTCAAATCCATTGTATTAGGGCCTTCCGTTCCACAAATTTCTCGCATTCGAAATCAATATATAAAAGAGGTTTTGATAAAATTACCAAAAAATAATGAACTGGCTATAAATAAATTAAAGATTCAAGAAATTTTGGATAGAGAATTGCTGTTGCTATCCAACAAAAATTTTAGGATAGACATTATTGTAGATTTTTAATAAAATAAATCTTCTAACCTTACGTTAAAATAGTGAAAAAATTCAAAACTATAAAATATACAAATGAAAAAACAAATCGTAACAATCACTTTAATACTTACAACGAGTTTTTTAGCAATTTCACAAACATTTAATAAGAACAATATAGGACTCAGGCCTTTTGTAATTAATAATAATGGAGCTGGTATTGGAATAAACTATGAAAGATATCTGGATTCCACTAATAATTTTTCAATTTATGTACCAGTAGATTTGATATTTTTATCTAGTAACAATGTTTCCAATTTTAGTTTAGGAGGAGAAGAACATAGTGGATTTGCCTTAAATCCAACTTTTAGAATTTATTTTAAAGATCCTAAAAAATTTAATTGGTATTTGGGAGTTGGATTTTATTATGGGGAATCTTTAGTTAAGCTAACAAATAGGGTGTATCATTCTGAAAGCAAAACATTTGGAACTCTTGTAAATTTTGGCTTTAAATCTACGATAAAAAATAGGGTTACTGTTTGTTTAGATATGGGTACAGGGATCGCATTTATCAATAGAAAAGATGAATCTGATTTTCAATCTTATTATTTTTATGATAACAAACCAAATATAATTGGTTCTTTAAATTTTCAAGTAGGCTACAATTTTTAAAAATTTACTGTATTATAAAAAAGCCATCTTCGCCTTGTTTTTGATACAAGGGCATAAGGATATATCCATCAATTGTAGCACAAATAAGACCATTTTTATCTTTAGCTAACGGTTGTCCCTTTACAATTTTATCAAAATTATTAAATCCGGGGAGCATTTCAAAATGATCCTCTGGATTTATAGTGTGTTTATATGCAAATTCGGTCAACTTGGGCAAACTCAATGCTGCTTGGCTCAAGATTTTTCTATTTTCACAAATAAATTCAGTTGAAAAATTAATAATATCCATTTCGTGAAGCAATATATATATGGCGGCTTCTATTCTTTTGACACTTTCGGGATGGGTATGTTGTCCCGCTTCAAAAGCGATGGCTGAAAATTGTTTTTTTGAAAAAATCCCCAACGTTGTATTTTTAATTACTTTATCCAAATGCAAAATCAAGGGTACTTCCAGTTTTTGAGCCATTGCTACACTCAAATCATTGCCATTGACAATTGTAAAAAGTCCTCCCTCGGCACTAGTAGTATGCAAATCTAAGAATAAAAAAGGGGTGTGCGCTTCCCTATGCTCTGTAAACTGCTCCAATATATACAACAATTCCTTTTGTTCCTTATCTTCATTGGTTTTTAACGCTTCCAAAGGAGTTTCTCTTACAAAATCAATCTGTTCTTCATTCCACAATCTATTCAAATCTTTATCTATAAAACGCTTATTTTCCTCAATAGCCTTCACATTACCTTTTAGTGCTAGAATACATCCTTTTACAGGAAAATTCATTTTTTTTAAATGATCAAAAACTTGTTGAATAGCCAAAATGCCGCTTTGTTCATTCCCATGAATTCCCGCCACAATAATTAATAATTTCTCGCTAAGAAAATCGCCATAAAGTCCCAAAATACGTTTTTTTGTCTTCTTATCCCAAATCATATTTTTTGTTTAGAAACATCACAAAAATACAAAAAAGTATCTAAATTAAAAAAAATAGCATGTATTTTTGTAAAAAAGACACCATGTTTAATTTGCCTCAAAACGATTGGCTTCCCATTTTTGAAATGGAAAAAAGCAGCATTTTGCTTCAAAAAATCTACAAACATTATCAATTTGAACAATCATTGAATAGAGAAATATTCCCAAAAGAATCTAATATATTTAATGCCTTTAATTTATGTAGTTTTGAAAACACAAAAGTTGTCATATTGGGACAAGACCCCTATCATGGCGAGGGAGAGGCTCACGGATTGGCTTTTTCGGTTGAAGAAGGTATCAAAATGCCTCCTTCTCTGCGAAATATTTTCAAAGAATTAAAAAATGAATACCCCAATTTTAATACAACCCGGAGTACGGATTTAAGCGATTGGGCACAACAGGGCGTTTTATTGATCAATGCAGTTCTAACGGTAGAGAAAGATAAACCTGCCAGCCACAAACATTATGAATGGGAATTATTTACCAATCACATTATTTCAACACTTTCAAAGAATAAGAAAAACCTCGTTTTTTTACTTTTTGGAAAATTTGCTCAAAACAAAGAATATTTAATTAATAGCCAATTTCATATCATATTAAAAACGACACATCCTTCGCCTCTTTCTGCCAGTAGGGGTTTTTTAGGATCAAAAATTTTTAAGAAATGTAATGAAATTTTGGTAGAAAAAAGTAACCTAACTATAGATTGGGACAAAAAAAAATAGCCCCGTATGAAGGGCTATCTTTATGAAATTTTTTTAAAACAAATAAATATACCTATGTTATTTGTTGATATTACAAGTCTTTGTTATAGATTTTTAGGTGCATTCAAAAGTTAGACTCAAAAAAAGTTTAATAGGTTTAATCAAATTTAAAAAAAAATAAAAAAAATTATAAATTAAATATTCTTACACAAAAAACAAAGCTTTACATCAAATAAAATATATTTGTAAAAAAAATAATGATGAATAAAATTTGGTATAGATATCTAAAAATTCTAGTTACAATAGAAGAAGATGATGATTTGACACAAATTAGTGATGAAATAAAACATTCTGTTTTGTTCAAAGGAGCCAATTTTTGGGCTATGGTATTTGCTATTATTATTGCATGTATTGGATTAAATATTGGTTCAAAACTAGCTATAATAGGCGCTATGATATTATCGCCACTTATGGGGCCTGTGTATGGAATTAGCTTTGGGATAATTGCTCAGGATATGTTTTTGGTAAAAATTGCTACCAAAAATTTTATAAAAATAATTTTGATTTCTTTATTGGTTTCAAGTATTTATTTTTTATTGACACCATTAGATTTAAAAAGTATAGAAGTAGATAATTTTACAACGGCATCTATTTTTGATATTTTAATTGCTTTTTTTGGCGGAATTGCAGGTTTTATAGCAATTAGTAGAAAAAATGGCGAACGATTTTTAGTTGGCGTTTCCATTGCTACATCCTGTATTCCTCCTATTTGTGCCTCTGGCTATGGAATTTCGCATGGAAATTTCGCATTATTTTTTGGAGGTTTGTATTTATTTTTGATTAATGCTTTTTTTATTTTCTTAGGCTCTTTTTTGATTTCATTATTTATGAATATCCACAAAGGACAGCATTTTTCCAATAAATTCAAATGGACTTTATTACTATGTATCATTCTTATAGCGTTACCCAGTATTTTTCAAACCAAAAACACCATCAAACATGTTTTATTTGAACACCGAGCCATTCAATTTGTAGATAATATAGAGCATATCAAAAACTTATACATACTTGAAAAAAAGATAGACAAAGAAAAAGACATCTTAAGTATTCTCTATTATGGAGATTTTCCAAAAAGTGCAATAAGCCAAGAAAATCTAAAAAAATATGATATAGATTCTTCTCAGTTAATATTGATAAAGATAAAATAATACCAATCTTACTTATTGTAAGTTTAGAGTGGTAAATGCCGTTATAACAAGCAAATAGTACAATTAAAATTGGACTAAATTGATTGTATGTACGGTATAAGCTTGACGATAAATGCAAAAAAAAGACGCTTTGTATTAAAGCGCCTTTCTGTATTTCCAAAAAATGATTATTTCCCTAATTTCCAAAGCGATAAATCATAACCAGGTCTTACCGTATAAGGTCTCGCATTGGTAAATCGTTTGTGGAAAGCCATACGCTCCAAAGGTGCATACAAGAATATGTAAGGCAATTCATTATGGACTTTTTCTTGAAACTTTATATACATAGCATCTCTTGAAGACTCATCCAAATTTGAACGAATGGCATCAATCATTTTATCCGATTCAGGATCGCCATAATTTACATAATTGGATCCCCCTTTAATGGATTCGCTATGCCAAATTTGTTTTGGATCTTCTACATTGGGGTCTCCTACCCATGAGCCACAATATATTTCAAAATTATGTGCTTTCAAATCATCCAAAAACACCGTCCATTCTTTGGCTACAATGTTTAATTCTACGCCTATTTTTTTCAAGTTTTCTTTAAAAATTAAGCCAATATTTTTACGAGTATCATTGCCCGAATTATATTTGTACTCTAGTACCAAATTCGTTTTTTTGCCATTGATCATTTTATCTCTAAAACCATCGCCATCCGAATCTTTCCAGCCGGCTTCATCCAAAATTTTATTAGATAATTCTAAATCGAACTGAAATTTCTTTAAATTTTTGTTGTAATATTTTTTGGTTGGATGAACCATACTCTCCATAGATTCGCCTAGTCCATATAACAATGTTTGAATAATTTGTTCTTTGTCTATAGCGTGTGCCAAAGCTTCTCTAACTTTTAGTTCTTTAAGTATTGGATTGGATAGATTCATACCTATATACAAATACTGATCGGTAGCAGGAGTATGTTTTTCATAATTTTTTAAGAAGCGTTCATCATTTTTCAGTTCATTAAACGCTTTGAATTCAATTCCTTTGATACAATCCAATTCCCCACCTTTGATAGCCGTTGTAGTCGTATTCCAATCGTTAATTACCTTGAATTTCAAAGTAGAAACTTGTGCGTAATTTTTGAGGTACTCGCTTTTTGAATTTCGTCCCCACCAATTTTGTTTCTTTTTAAAAGTCAATTTGCTACCTGTAACCCATTCTACAAATTCATAAGGGCCACTGCCTACAACACTTCCTTTTTCTCTCATATATTTTTGAGAATTGAACTCATCGGCAAATGCTACCATATCTTTGTCGCTGCGCAATTTTTCTCTTTTATCGCGGGTATTCATTTGTTCCAAAGAGAATTTTCGCATCATTTTATTTGGATCATAGATATATTCTGGCAATACCCAATAGCCGCTATACTCTTCTACCAATATATAACTTTGATTTGAATAAATTTTAAATTTCTTTGGATTTGCACTATCAATTTCTATTTTTTCTAAAAAATCAAAATAAGGTCTCAATTGTTCGCAAGATGTTTTTGGATTTAAAATAGCTTTAAAACTAAACGCCACATCATATCCTGTAATATCGGTTCCATTATCCCATTTTGCTTCGGGTCTTATTTCATATTCTAGCACCAAACCATTTTTATAAGGTGAAATTTTGGGTCTATCAACCGCTAAAACTCCTACAAATTCATTTTTGTCATAATCCCAATCAATAAGTTTTTGGAAAAGATAACGTTCCAATACACTTGCGTCCGCAGAAATAGAGCTATACGGCAATAACTTATCGGGGTCGCTAAGCAAATGAACGACTACCTCATCTTTTCCACTTGCGCTTTTTGATTTACATCCAATGCTTACTATTGCAATTGCAAAAATTATTAAATATTTATTCATAGAAATATGTTGATTATTTGACAAAAATACTTTTAGTTTTTCAAAGATTCGTTTTTTTTTATTCTAGTGTTTTTACAAGTCCATCAGCAAGCCCTATTTTTGGGACTAAAATATTCTTAATTTGCGCTTGTTTTAGTACAAAAAGATATATCTCCAATGCAGGGACAATTACATCGGCTCTATCGGGATTAAATCCATATTCGAGAATACGCTGATCTACTGTCAATGTCTTCAATTTTTTATATTGTTCCAAAATATAACTATAAGAAAGTGGCTTTCCTAGCGGTTTCAAACTTTGTTTAAAAAGGGTATTGATATTTCCTCCCGTTCCTACTCCTAGCGTATTTTCATTGATATTTGCCTTTTCTATAAACTCTTTAAGCTGTGCCCATTCGCTTTCTTCT
Source organism: Chitinophagales bacterium (assembly GCA_044368545.1). Lineage (GTDB taxonomy): Bacteria > Bacteroidota > Bacteroidia > Chitinophagales > JADJOU01 > CHPMRC01. The sequence continues at coordinate 15,222 of JBIPPG010000002.1, forward strand.
ACCAATTGTTTGAGGCTACGCACGGTTCCAATTTTAAACGAACGAGAAAAAATAGATTTTTTATTAAAGAAATAAGTCAATTCGGTACTTCCACCACCCACATCTATGAATAAAAATCCTTTGTCGGCTTCAAGCATATCATTTATCTGGGTTTTATAAATTATATCGGCCTCGGTTTTTCCATCAATAATTTCAATTTCTATGCCACTGTTTTCTTTGATATATGCAATTACTTCTTTGCTATTCAATGCTTCGCGCAGTGCTGAAGTAGCACAAGCTCTATATTTTTTTACACCGTGAACTTTCATCAAATGTTTGAAGGAAATCATCGCACTATTTAGGTTGTCAAGCGTATCTTCTTTTATTTCATTATGTACAAAACTATCCGAACCTAAACGAATAGGTGCTCTCACCAAAATATTTTTATTATAAATGCGCTTTGATTCTTTTTCATACACATTCATAATCAATAATCTAACACCATTTGAGCCAATATCTATACCCGCATATTTTTCAACTTTCATTGATTTAAATTCATTTTTATATTTGAAAGAACAAATATATCTCTTTTACACCAATCTTACTTATAAAATAGGCCAAACTATTTTGTAAGTTTAGATTGGTAAATACCGTCATAACAAGCAAATAATCCAATAAAGAGGAACGAAGATTGGGCTATATTGATTGTATGCACGGTATTAAATATTATTTTCTTCAAAAACTTAATTTTTCTAAAAAATAAAAAAAAATCAGACCATACATTAAAAGTATTATAAATTTGCAATTCACTAAATTTATTAAAAAAATAAAAAGTATGAAAAAATTATCATTAATTGCACTATTTGCATTTGCTGGCTTAGTGGCATCAGCACAAAAATCTGTATTAGTAATGGGAAGTATTGGATATACTTCTGAAGAAACAGAAGCTACAAAACACACTCACTCTGCATTTGAATTTGCTCCAATGCTTGGATACCAATTCTGCAAATCAATGACAATCGGTGCTTTTGCAAATTATTCAAAAGAAATGCACACGGGAGCAGAAGATATGAATTCTACAGTTGTAGGACCATTCTTCCGTTATACTCAATCTTTGAGCGATATCTTTTCGGTATATGCTGATACAAAATTGGGTTGGATGTCAGGAACTGGTGGAAAATCAGGATGGCAGTTTGGAATTACTCCAGCAGTTTTAGTTAATTTGAAAAATGGTTTTGGATTGAACTTCAACTTCGGAGGATTGAACTATCAAGCGTATGGTGTTAACTATGCTCAAACTACAGACTTTGGATTTACTTTTGGAAAACAAGCTTCTATTGGAATTTCAAAACATTTTGGTTTGAAATAATTTAAGCATTTCAAGACATTAGTATTTTTAAAAAAATAAATTCATAGAAAATGAAGAAATTAACAATAATCGCAATTTTAAGCATAGCTTCAATGACAGCTTTTGCTCAAAAAAATTCGGTTTTAGTAATGGGTAGTATCGAGTATACTCATACAAAAAGCCAAACATCTACAAGTGCTTCAAGACAATTTAGCTTTAATCCAATGGTAGGTTACCAATTTAGCGAAAATTTTACATTTGGAGGATTCGCAGAATATAGCAGTAATGGAACAACCAATGGAATCAACATGGGACCATTTTTGCGTTATACTACCAAATTATCTGATATGTTCTCTCTTTTTGCTGATGCAAAAGTAGGATATGTAACTGCTAGCAATGACTACAAAGGCTATTCTGCTGGAATCAAACCTGCAGTAATGGTAAATGTAGGAAAAAGTTTTGCACTTAACTTCTCTTTTGGAGAATTATCTTATACAAGTGTAGGTGCTAATACAAAAGTAAATACATTCAATGCAAATTTTGGAAAATCTGTAGAAATAGGAATTTCTAAAAATATTGGTTTGAAATAATCAAAAATTATTTTTGTAGTTTTGTAAGCCGTCTTAGTTCTAAGGCGGCTTTTTTTATTATTTAATTTCTCTTCATGAATTTAAAAGAATATACAGCATCTTTATATCTTTTTTTGAAGCAACACACCAATGAAGATATTGCCATTAAACAAGCGCAATATATGCGCAATAAATTTGAATTCATTGGCTTGATGCGTGATGATATCAAAAGACTGAGAACGGATTTTGAATCAAAAAATGGAAAAATAAAAAAGGAAGATTCTCTTCATTTTTGTATAGAATGTACAAAATATGCTGAAAGAGAAATGTTGTATGTAGGATTCAATGCGTTGGAAGGGTACAAGAAATTTTACAAATATGAAGATTTAAAAATCTTGAAAAAATGGGTAGAACAAAGCGATTGGTGGGATATTGTAGATATTATTGCTTCGCATCATTTGGGCGCAATAGCAATGGAGAGTGAGGAAGCAAAAGCCGAAATACAAAACTGGATGTTATCACCTAATTTTTGGCTAAGAAGATGTGCTATTTTGTATCAATTAAAGTATAAACAGAAAACTGATGCCGAATTTTTATTTTTTGTATGCAAAGAATTGGCATTTGAAAAAGAATTTTTTATCCGAAAGGCTATTGGATGGGCATTGCGAGAATATTCCAAATCGAATCCAAATGCGGTAAGGGCTTTTATTCAAGAAAACAATTCCCTTTTATCGCCTCTTTCTATCAAAGAAGGAAGTAAATATTTATAAAAAAACACAAATATCCAAAAAAATAGTATTTTTGTGGTCTATGCAAAAAGTTATAATTATTTTATTGGTATTCATGAGTCAAATACTTTTGGCTGCAAACAAATCGGATACATTTATGGCGCTGGGTACTTATTACTACCAGCAGAAAGATTATATTCATGCAAAAAAAATGCTGGATAGTTGTGTGATGCTAAACAATCAGAATGACCACTGTGGCTACTATCGGGCTCAAATAGCTTTTGATGAACAAGATTATGATTTAGCCAAAATCATTTTCAAAGGAGTATTGGGATTACAACCTAGAGATTATGCGTCGTGGAATATGCTTGGGCTTACTTTTTTGGAACTCAAACATTATGATAGTGCCGAATTTTGTTTCAAAAATGCCGTGAAATTAAACTCAAAAGAAGCTAAATTCTTTGCAAATTGGGGTAAAAATCAATTATTGCGTGGCAATCCTTCTCATGCTTTAGAATTGTTCAACACCGCTATTTTCCTCGATCCAAAATATTCAAATTTTTATGTAAATAGAGCTATCATATTGGAAAAATTGGGTCGTAAAGATAGTGCCATTCAAGATTTGAAGGAAGCGCAAGCACTAGACCCTCAAAACAAAATTGTAGCGAGCAAACTCAAAGAATTAAGCCCTTCTTATCTATATCTATACATAGGATTGGGAGTCTTATTTGTTTTGCTATTTGTATTTTTGGTTTTTCGTAAGAAAAAAACCAGCTAATCTGAATTCCATTTGATGAAAGTAATTCATACGAAAAAAGAACTGAACGAATTTCTGTTTCCTTATAGAAATTCTAATAAAACCATTGGATTTGTGCCTACAATGGGCGCTTTGCATACGGGTCATTTATCGTTGGTAGAAATAAGTGCGAAAAGCTGCGATATTACTATTATGAGTATTTTTGTAAATCCTACCCAATTCAACGACATAAAAGATTTTGAAAAATACCCTCAAAATTTGACCTCTGATATCGAAAAATTAAAATCAAGCCCTTGCGATATTGTATTTGCTCCTAATGCAAATGAAATATATGAAAATGGGTTGAATGAACGAATCATTATAGATTTAAAAGTGTTGAACACTATATTGGAAGGCGAAAAACGCCCCGGACATTACGATGGCGTGGTAACAGTAGTCTATAAATTATTCAATATCGTCCAGCCCAATAAAGTATTTTTGGGAATGAAAGATTATCAGCAAGTATTGGTAATCAAAGAATTGATAAAACAAAAACAAATGCCCATTGAAGCTATTGGTTGTCCTACATTGCGAGAGCCAAACGGACTAGCTATGAGTAGTAGAAATACACGATTGAGCGAAGACGAAAAAGAAATTGCTTTAAATTTGTCAAAAGCACTTCATTTCATTATTTCTCAAGTGGGTAAATCTACTCCCAAAATAGCTATAACAAGCGCAATTAAACAATATTTGACAAACCCTCACATTAGACTAGAATACCTTCAAATTAGTCCCGAAAATGATATTTCAATAGAAATAAATGATTGGGAAGAAGCCGATAGCTATGTCGTTTTAATAGCCGCTTTTGTAGGAAATATAAGGCTTATAGACAATATGGTCTTTTCAAAACAATAAAAAATCGTCTACTTTTTATTACACTTTTCAGCGATTGTATAAATTGCTATAAATTAGTTAGTTAATACATTTTAACTTTGCAATAAAATTAGAACAATCTGAAACAGCATTTAGAAAGTATTTTGAATTTATTAGACGACGATTCGTTGTATCCTATTCTAAAAAAACAAATTTTAGAACTGGATCACTATCGTTTTGATGTCATGTCAAAAGAAATCATACAATGCAAAGAATTTCATCCAGAATTGTCTTCAACGTTAGACAAACTAAATGAAGATTTAAAGCTTGATCATTTTCTTACAAGTTTGATTATCAATCTAAAAGATTCAAATTTCAAATTAATCCCTTTTATTTTAGAACTGAATGATTTAATTTTTGGAAAAAATGAATTTCAGAATAATGAACGTTTTTTTGAAGACTTGTGCCATCATATTAAATCTCAAATCACTTGGCAAACATCTCCTGTAGAGATTTACAATATTTTTAATAAATCGATAGCAGAGTTGTTTATAATAGAATATACCGAGTCGTTATTTACCTATAATTTCAACGCTATTATTTCTTCCCGAAAAATCAATTTAAATGCATTGGCATTATTGTATTTGATGGTAGCTGAGCGTATTGATTTACCAATTTTTGGAATGCCCGTACACGACAAACTATTACTTTGTTTGACCAAAGAGCATTGCTACCACAATGAAATGGTATATGAAGATGATATTATTTTTTATTTTACCCCTTCGGAAAATGGCGTAGTCTATACTATTGAAGATCTTGAATTTATCGCCGAAAAAAATGATTTAAGTTTAGATATCAATAGCAAATTACCAAAAGGAAACAATAGTATTGCACAACATTGGTTATTTAGAATTGAGCTTTTGCAAAAAATGCCCAATACCTCACAAAAGTTATCCATATATTTTCAACAAATTTTGGAATTATTAAAAAATCCCGAATAAATTACGGTCAATCTTGATTTTTTTTCTTAAAATTGCACTTTAAAAATATATTAACTTAAGCAAGTGAAGTATAATGCAACTTTAAATTCAATAAAAGCCTACAATGAGTTTCTTGGAGGAAAATGGCGATTAATCATAATCGACCAATTATTCTCTAGTACACAGCGATTCAAAGACTTATTGGCTCATATCGAAGGCATTACACCCCGAATGCTTACAAAAGAGTTGCGATCTCTGGAAAAATACAACTTAGTAGAAAAAGAAGTATACCGCGAGGTGCCGCCACGTGTAGAATATTCACTTACCGATAAAGGCGTAAAACTTTTCCCATTGCTTGAAAATATCAAAAATACAGGCGATATATTCTTGGAAGAATTGCATGAAAATCCAGGAATGCTCACTTCGGTAGTTCTCGAACGTAAAAACTCAAAATCAAGCAAAATAAAACATCCCGAACCTCAACTGGAGATAGTGGTAGATGAAGATACCGAGATTAAATTTGTAAAATTGGATATTAAAAAAGAAGAATATCAATTGCCTATTCGCCAGCAGACACATTCTACCAAAAAACGTATAGAAGATATCGTATTGGATGAAGTATATCAAGAAGAAATTATTGAAGCAAATGAAATCGATTTCCAATTTGAAACCGAAAAGGAAATTTTAATAAACGAAGAGATCATAAACAACGAAAGTGTAACGGATATAGAAAAACCAAAAGTAGAGAAAAAGAAAAAAGATACACCACCAAAAACAGATCCAAAACAATTTGTTCAGTTGGAATTGTTCTAAACTATTTTTTTGAAACTATCCCCTATCCCTTTCTCTAACTCTCCCAATTCCAGCATTCTATCTATAACTTTTCGAATTAGCATTATATCAATTTTTGGATTGATTTTCTTGATAAATTCTATATCAAAAAACACATGTTTATCCATTCGATCAAGTATATTTTTTCTTATTTCTATGTATACTTGTGAAGGTGTATTGGAAATATTAGCTAAACAAATATCGCATTTTCCACAACGATTTTTGGTCTTTTCGCCAAAATAATTCAACAAAAATACACTTCTACACGTATCTTTCAGCTTGAGAAAATCTAATACCGACTCAATTTGTGTCATATACTTTTCTTTTCGCTGCAAATAAAGCGTATGATTGATTTCCATTTTTTCTTTGGCTCGTTTTGCCTCAAAAAACACGATTATGGGACTATTAGAAGCTGGCTTAAAAGTAAGAAACCCTTTATCTTCCAATGATTTCAGATTGGCTTCCACATCTTTTAGCGCATAATGATGTTTTCGTGCAAAATAGTCCAAATCGATTTGTCTTTCATTTCCAAAAAGCCCCTCAAAAGTTCGGATTAATTGTTTTGTAAATTGCTCCAAATAAGGATATGATTTATAAAACTCAAACACTTCGTTGGATTCATAATGAATACAGGCTCTTGCAGGACGAAAATACATATCTTCAAGCGCTATCCATTCATTTTCTATTAAAATATCTAAACAGAGTTGTGTTTTGGTTCTTTGCAGCTGATATTTATCACAAAACGAATCAAATGAAAATGAATACGATTCATTCTCTCCCGATTCAAAGGGAATATTATAATAATTATACAACAATGTCATAGTACTTCGCACCTCATCCAACGAAGGGTATAATGTCTTTTTATCTTCTATTTCTTTAATATCATTGGGTTGTATCAAGGCTATTCCATAAGCCTTTTCGCCATTTCTTCCAGCACGCCCCACTTCCTGAAAATAGCCTTCAAGGGAAAGAGGAAAATGAAAATGAATGACTGTGTCTACATCCGATTTATCAATTCCCATCCCAAAAGCATTGGTACAAATCATTACACTTTTTGATTGAATCCAACGTTCTTGTTTTTGCATTCTTTCCGAAAAAGAAAGTCCTGCATGGTAATAATCAACAGCTATTTTATTGTCTTTCAATATTCTATACAATTCTTCGGCAGAACTCCGTCTATTAACATAAATTAATTTGGAACTCATTTTTTTCTGTAAAATTCCAATTAAACGATCTACTTTATTGGTGCAAGGGAGTATCGTATAACTCAAATTTGGTTTTTCATAACTACTGGAAAAAATTTCAGGTTTAGAAAAATCCAATTTTTCTACAATGTCTTTTTGGACTAATAGCGTAGCAGTAGCCGTCAATGCCAAAAAAGGACAAGAATCGATATAATTTCTAAGTTCCGAAATCTTGAGATATGAAGGTCTAAAATCATAGCCCCACTGCGAAATACAATGCGCCTCATCTATGGCTACCATACAAATTTGCATCTTGCGTATATAATTCAAAAATTGTTGGGATTGAATCCTTTCGGGCGATACATACAAGAACTTTACTTTGCCGTCTATGCATCCACCGATAATCTTAGCGACATCGTTTGCGTGCATAGAGCTGTATATACAAGCTGAAGGTATTCTTTTGCTTCGCAGTTGCATCACTTGGTCTTTCATCAAGGCCACCAAAGGCGAAATGACTAAGCAAAGCCCCTCTTGCATCATAGCAGGCACTTGAAAACAAATCGATTTGCCGCCACCGGTCGTCAATAGCGCCAAAGTATCGGTTTTATGCAATACCGATTCAATAATTTCCCATTGCATAGGTCTAAAGGAATCATAATTCCAATACTGCTTTAATATTTCAAGGGCTTTTTGTTTGAGCATTAAACGAAAATAAAAATCAAATATATACAAAAAAAGCTATCTCGATTCGATGAGATAGCTTTTATATAATTTTAATAAAAATAAAATGGATTATTGTTTTTTGCTATCCAAATATTCTTTTACTAAGTCTTTGTGAACGATTTTCTCTCTAAATTGGTATGCACCTGATTTAGCAGATTTTTCCGCAGTGATTACTTTTACATAATCTTTTGATCCTTCTTGTGCCTGACGATTCGTTTTGGCGTTTTTTGAAACCTTTGCCATATCTTATTATTTAATTTCTTTGTGAACAGTATATTTTCTCAAAATAGGATTGAATTTTTTCAATTCGATTCTATCGGGTGTATTTTTTCTATTTTTAGTAGTAATATATCTTGAAGTACCTGGCATATTGCTTTCTTTATGCTCTGTACACTCTAATATTACTTGGATTCTATTACCTTTAGCTTTCTTTGCCATTTCTTTCTAATTTTATTTTATTAAATAATTATCTTATTTGAACTTCTCCTTTGTTTTCAAGTTCTTTAAGATATTGATAAATACCTTTTTTATCAATAGTTCTCAAAGCATACATACTTACTTTCAAAGACACCCATTGGTCTAATTCTGGCACAAAAAACTTTTTCACTTTCAAATTTGGTAAAAAACGTCTATTTGTTTTTACATTTGAATGCGAAACATAATGTCCTTTCAATGGTTTTTTTCCTGTTAAATCACAAATTCTTGCCATAATCTTATTAAAATTGAGGTGCAAAAATAATACTTTTTTCTTAATTCAAAGTTTTTTTTTCACTATTTATCATTTTCGTTATTAACATTGTATGGTATTTGAGACAAATTGAGTAATATAAACTATTTCCCAATACAAAACTTCCCAAATATTGTCCCCAAAATATCTTTGTCAACGTCGATAGCGCCTGTGATTTCGCCTATAAAACGAAGCGCATCTCTGAGATGATAGGAAAGCAAATCGCCTGTCATTCCCATTTGCAAACCATTTTCAAGTTGCAAAAGTGCTTCTAAGGCTCTATTGAGGGCATCCAAATGTCGTGCATTGCTTATATACACGTCGGTATTTGGTTTTTGTGTTTCGATAATTTCAAAAAGAGTTTGTTTCAAGGCTTCTAAATTCACCTGTGATTTGGCAGAAATAGAAAGACTCCTAACTTTTTCATTTTCAGTACTATTCAAAATCTTTTGAGATTCTGACAGGGTATCTATTTTATTCGCCAAATGAATAATAGATTTATCCATTTTAATCAATTCCTGCAAGGTCGTTTGCGCTTCATCGGTTTCTTTTATATCATACAGATGAATTACTATCTGCGATTGTGTTATTTTTTCTCTCGTGCGTTCGATACCTAAATTTTCAACAATATCTTCGGTTTCTCGCAAACCTGCGGTATCGATAAAACGAAATGCAATTCCTTGTATATGAATGGTTTCTTCAATGGTATCGCGAGTAGTTCCTGGAATATCGCTCACCAAAGCGCGTTCTTCGTTGAGCAAAGCATTGAGCAAGGTAGATTTCCCCGCATTGGGCTTTCCTACTATGGCTACTGGCACGCCATTTTTAATAGCATTGCCATACGCAAAACTCTGGATCAAATCGTTCAACTGCGTTTTGAGCTTATAAATCAAATCTTGAAGTTCTTTTCTATCCGCAAATTCCACATCTTCCTCACCAAAATCAAGTTCCAACTCAATCAACGCTGTAAAATTTATCAATTCTTCTCGCAATAAAGCCAATTTATTTGACACACCACCTCGCATTTGTGTCAAAGCCATTTGGTGTGCAGCCTTCGACTCCGAGGCTATCAAATCGGCTATGGCTTCTGCTTGTGACAAATCCAATTTTCCATTCAAAAAAGCTCGTTGGGTAAACTCCCCAGCACTAGCCATTGTGGCTCCTTCGCGCATTAACAAATCCAAAATTCGCTGTATGATAAAAGGCGAGCCGTGACAAGAAATTTCAGCAGCATTTTCACCTGTATACGATTTGGGATTTTTGAAAACAGATATCAAAACTTCATCTACCAACTGTTCCTTATCTCTTATTTCTCCAAAATGAATGGAATATCCAGCGGCTTCGCTCAATCGGGTTTTGCCATAAAAAATAGTATCCAAAATAGTCAAGGATTCTTTGCCACTAAGCCTTATTACAGCTATTGCGCCAGAACCTTGTGGGGTAGAAAGTGCTACGATAGTCGAACTCATTTTTTTCTATTTATTTTCGCATACGAGGGTCTATCATCAAATATAAAAAATCTACCACAAAAGAAATAACCACAAATGTAAAAGCTACATATAAAGACGCACCCATCACTACGGGAATGTCGAATTTCATCAAGGCATTGACCGTCAAATTGCCCAATCCTTTGAAATCAAAAATAACTTCTATAAAATAAGCGCCGGCTAACAAACTGCCAAACCATCCCGAAACCGAAGTAATGACAGGGTTCAATGCATTGAGGAGTGCGTGTTTGAAAAAAACCACTCGAGGACTTAGCCCTTTAGCTATTGCGGTACGAATATAATCTTCGCCCAATACGTCCAGCATACTATTTCGTGTAATTTGGGTAAGAATAGCCACGGGGCGCAATCCCAATGCAATGACAGGCAATATCAAATTTTTCCAGACATAAATTCGATTGCCATAATCATCCATTTCTATCAAAGAACCTTTGAAACTCAAACCCGTCCATTCGCTCAAATAATATCCAAAAAGGAGGGCTATCAAAATTGCCACAAAAAAAGAAGGCGCCGAAATGCCCATAGCAGAAAAAGCCAAACAAGCTTGGTCTATCCACGTATTTTTCTTTACAGCTGCCAAAATTCCCAACAAAACACCAATTATGGTAGCAAAAACAATGGAACATAACGCCAAAACTAAGGTACTCAAAAAACGCTGAGCTAGCAAAGTGGTGACCCGTTCTTGATTTTGAAAACTTTTGCCAAAATAAGGATATTTTAGATACAGTCCATTTTGTGCTATCGAAAACAATTTGATGCCTTCATACGAAGTGCTGTCCCACGCAAAAACCGTATTTTCAGCTTCTGAAAAATAGCTAAGGGGCGAAATTTCATTTAAAGAAATCAATAATCGAACCATTGGTGGCTGATCCAAATGAAACTCTTTTGCGATAGCTTCTTCGGTAGCTTTATTGCTGCTCTGCCCTATCATACTCTGTGCGGAGTTGATTGGCAACACTTGAAATAGAAAAAAAAGAATAATGTATACGCCTAAAAGTACAGTTAATGAAAATAAAAATTTCTCAAAAATCGACTTCAATAGGATGGAATTAGGCTGTAATCATTGGCAAATGCAACCATTTCTCTTCATCGGGATTGTGTGAAAAGAAACTGAACATACCACCGCTAATCTCGGCGATACTAAGTGCAAGCGATTGAAAGCTTTCTAGCATTCTATCTTTTGTATTTTCATCCAATTTGGGTAAAATAATATTAACTCTTGCAATTTTATCAGACAAATACTGCATTCTAGCGTCATACGCATCCGGCAACATTTCCAAATTCAATGCCATCGATTCTTTAATTATATTATGAGCATTTGCATAAAAATCTCTCAAAGAATGATGTGCCGTTTTAATACGAAAAAAAGTCACTTTTTCTGCCCACTCTGTCTCTTTAAAATCAATTTCATTATCGGCAGCGGCTATTAACAACGAAACAAACATAGGTGTTTCGTGCAATATCGTTAATTCTTCGGAACTTAAATGGCTAAACTTGTTGTGCATATTGATTGGATAAAATTTTAATTATTGTTTGATACTGCAAATTTAAGGGGATTTGATTTTATGACAAGAAAAATCGTTACTTTTTTGAATTTTTTGTTTTTTGAACCAAATTTTCTACTTCTACAGGCGATAAATTTCGCCAGCGACCTAGTTTTAGATTTCCCAACTGAATATCCATAATACGAACTCGTTGCAAAAATCGTACTTTGTACCCCAAAGACTGACACATTCTACGAATTTGACGATTGAGTCCTTGTGTCAAGATAATCTTAAATTTTTGTTTTCCCAAAACCTGAATTTTACAAGGTTTTGTGGTTTGACCATCGATTCGGATGCCTTGATTCATCTTTTTGCCAAAATCTTTTTCCAACGGTTTATCTACTATTACGAGATATTCTTTTTCGTGATGATTGCCTTCGCGCAAAATTTTATTGACAATATCGCCGTCATCGGTTAAGAAAATCAAACCTTCGCTATCCTTATCCAATCGACCAATTGGAAAAATGCGTTTTTCGTGATTGATATACGAAATGATATTGGTTTTATCCTTCAAATCCGTAGTACAAGTAACGCCCATAGGCTTATTGAAGACAATATAAGTAAATTTTTTCTTGAGCGTCAATTTCTCATCATCTACCCTAATATCATCCGAAGCATCTACTCGCATAGCCATTTCGCCTTCTTCGCCATTCACCGTTACACGGCCTTCTTCAATATATTTATCCGCTTCTCTTCGGCTACAAAACCCTGTAGACGCTATATATTTATTTAAACTGATTCTCTCTTGCATTGTATAATTAAGGTATGGGCCATAAGCCTAAAAATGTATCAACGAACTTTTGATACTAAATGTTCCATTGGGATTCAACATAATTTCAGGATTTTTTGAATGAAACATACCCATACTGCCCGAAGTGCAATTGATAATGCCGTCAAATTCTCCATTTTTATTCTTATAATGAATGGTCCAATTTTGATATTCAAATTTATTCATTTCTTTGTGTTGCGGTATTTCAATTTCTTTCAACAACTTATCGTCTTGATAGACTTTTAGCGTATTGGTACACGAAAAAAGCAAGAAAAAAGAAATACAAATCACAAAAATTTTCATATATTTGAATTTTGATACAAAAATAGTACTAATTTTATAAATAACCCAAAATGAAATCATTGCTAGACCTGATAGTACTCTCTTTTTCAAATCATTCGGAATCAATCGATATAGCACCCAAAGCCGAACGCATCATCAAAGATGAAGCCAAACGCTATTTTTTTGATGGAAAAATAGATGCTTTTGTACAATTTATCTTTGGTGAATCCAATCCCGAAATACAACACGTTTTTGAAACCCAATTTGCTAAAATTGGGATTCAAGATGCAATATTTCTACAAAATATGAGGCAAAATATAGTACAAGAAGTAGAAACCCATCATTTGTCAAAAGATTTGGACGGACTCCTTAAACTACTGGGATACGAACATCTCAAACCTTTTATAAGCTTATTCAAATAATATAATTATGGAATTACCTCCCTCTTATTGCCGCGCAATACAAACAATGGCCGCCGATAGCCTGCATATCCCCTATCACAATCTACATTATGGGTTCCCAATAACGGACGACAACGAACTTTTTGAACGATTAATATTAGAAATCAATCAAGCAGGACTCAGTTGGACTACGATTTTGAACAAACAAGCTAATTTCAAAAAAGCATACGACAACTTTGATATAAAAAAAGTAGCCAACTATGGCGATACCGAGCGCGAACGCTTGCTCTCCGATGCAGGTATTATACGGAATAGACTCAAAATCAATGCGGCGATTCATAATGCACAAGTAATCATAGAATTGCAACAAACACACGGTTCTTTCTATAAATGGCTGGAAACGAATCATCCCAAAACCAAAGACGAATGGACCAAATTATTCAAAAAAACTTTCCGTTTTACAGGAGGCGAAATTGTCAATGAATTTCTGATGAGTATAGGCATCCTTCCCGGTGCGCACGTAGAAGCTTGCCCTATTTACAAAGATATTTTGAAAACGAATCCGTTGTGGATGAAAAAATAAACTTATGACCACTGAAAACATTTTTCCATTAGTAGTTTACCCAGAAACAAAACGAATTCAAATCATATTTATAATTTTTATTTTAATATTTGGGGTAATTTCTTTTTTAATGAATTCAACTCTTATTTTATTCTTACCAATTGTCTTTTTGATTTATGAAATAGTAATGAATATATACAAAAAGTATAAAATAAAGGAACTCCAATCTAATGGGAAAAAAATTAAAATTTCAAAAGACGGAATAGCTCTTATTGAAATTAATGATGTTAAAAAAATATATACTTGGGAAGATATTAATGATGTGGAATTTTATATAAAAGCATTTGATGAAACAAGTGTTATAAGTGGAAACAGAGGGTACACTGGCAATGAAAATTTTATAACACTTAATACAAAATCTAATGAACAAATAATTTTTAACTTCTATATTAAAAATAAGGAAAATTTTGAAAAATTAGCACGTGACTTAAAAAATGATGTATTTCCAATAGCATACTCATTACAAAAAATTAAAAATGAAAATCTATACTTTGGAAATCTAAACTATAATGAAAAGCAATTATTTAAAGAAAAATATAACATTTCACATTATTCGGGCAAAATGCATTATAAGTAGAATTTAAAAAATAAAATATACCTCTAAATCAACCTATAATTCAAAATAAAAATAATTCAATCTTAAAACACAAAAAAGCCTCGATATTTCTATCAAGGCTTTTTAATATTACAACAAAATGTAAATTATTCACTAAGCATTTTTTCCTTTAGCTTTTTCCATAATGTCTTTCGCTACGTTTGTAGGTACTTGTACATAGTGAGAAAACTCCATTGTACTACTTGCTCTACCCGAAGTGATTGTTCTCAATTGAGTAACATATCCAAACATTTCTGATAAAGGCACATCTGCTTTGATTACAGTTCCTGTAGGTTTAGTTTCTTGACCTTTTGGAAGTCCTCTTCTTCTGTTCAAGTCACCAATTACAGATCCTACATATTCATCTGGAGTAATAACTTCCAATTTCATAATAGGCTCCAAAATTACTGGATTTGCTTTTCTAGCAGCTTCTTTAAATCCGTCTTTAGCACAAAGCTCAAACGCGATTGGTTTACTATCCACAGAGTGCATACTTCCATCATAAACTCTTACTTTCATAGAGTCGATATTGTATACAGCCAAAACGCCATTGCTCATCATATCCGTAAATCCGTCTGTGATTGGCTTCATATAGTTTTTATCGATAGCTCCTCCTACGATTCCCCACTCGAATTGTAATTTTTTCTTTCCAGATTTGAAATCATCGCTATCCAAAAATTCTTGATCAGCAGGACCTAATTCAAACTCCATATCGGCGAATAAACCTGAACCTCCAGATTGTTTTTTCAATTTTTCTCTGTGAGCTACTTTCGTAGTCAAAGCCTCTTTATAGTTTACTTGAGGTGCACCTTGATTCAATTCTACTTTGAACTCTCTTCTCATTCTATCAATGATAATCTCCAAGTGAAGCTCACCCATTCCAGAAATGATTGTTTGTCCTGTATCCTCATCATATTTAGCTCTAAATGTAGGATCCTCCTCACTTAATTTAGCCAAAGCCATACCCATTTTCTCAAGATCTTTTTGAGATTTTGGTTCAATAGCCAAACCAATTACAGGCTCAGGGAATACCATACTTTCCAAGATAATAGGATTTTTCTCATCACAAAGAGTATCTCCTGTTTTGATATCTTTGAATCCAACAGCTGCTCCAATATCTCCAGCCTCAATAAAATCAATTTGATTTTGTTTGTTTGAGTGCATTTGGAAAATTCTAGAAATACGCTCTTTGCTATCGCTTCTTGTGTTCAATACATAAGAACCTGAATCCAATCTTCCAGAATATGCTCTAAAGAAAGCTAATCTACCTACAAATGGGTCGGTTGCAATTTTAAATGCCAAAGCAGCAAAAGGCTCATCTACAGATGGTTTTCTCCAGATTTCTTCGTCTGTTTTTGGATTGGTACCTTTGATACCTTCTTTATCCATTGGTGAAGGCAAATATCTACATACTGCATCCAACATAAATTGAACTCCTTTGTTTTTGAAAGAAGAACCACACAACATTGGGATGATAGCAATATCAATGGCTGCTCTTCTCAAGGCATTGTGAATCTCATCTTCTTGAATGGTATCTGGATTTTCAAAGAATTTTTCTAATAAATTCTCATCATATTCCGCTACAGCTTCAATCAAGTATGCTCTATATTCCGCTACTTGCTCTTTCATATCATCAGGAATAGGCACTACGTCAAAAGTAGCTCCTTGCGTATCATCATGCCATACAATAGCTTGATTTTTAATCAAATCTACGACTCCTTTGAAATGATCCTCAGCTCCAATTGGTAAAACTAAAGGCACTGCTTTAGAACCCAACATTTCTTTCACTTGATTACAAACCATCAAAAAGTCTGCACCTTGACGGTCCATTTTGTTTACAAATCCCATTCTTGGAACTTTGTAATTATCAGCCAATCTCCAGTTCGTTTCAGATTGTGGCTCTACACCATCCACTGCACTAAACAAGAATACCAACCCATCCAAAACTCTCAATGAACGATTTACCTCTACTGTAAAGTCAACGTGACCCGGAGTATCGATAATATTGAAGTGGTATGGTTGTGATGCATCAATCATTTTTCCTTGATCTGTAGGGAAATTCCAAGTACAAGTTGTTGCAGCAGAAGTAATTGTGATACCTCTTTCTTGTTCTTGTTCCATCCAGTCCATCGTAGCAGCACCATCGTGAACCTCACCAATTTTGTGAGTTTTTCCAGTATAGTACAAAATACGCTCTGTAGTAGTGGTTTTACCCGCATCAATATGCGCCGCAATACCAATATTTCTTGTAAATCTTAGGTCTCTACTTGCCATTATAATTTTATATTTATTTATTATCTATTGAAGTGAGCAAATGCTTTATTTGCCTCAGCCATTCTATGCGTATCTTCTTTCTTTTTGAATGCAGCTCCTTCGCCTTTTGACGCAGCCAAAACTTCTTGAGCTAATTTATCAGCCATAGTTTTTCCATTTCTTTTTCTTGAAAATGAAATTAACCATTTCATACCCAAAGAATTTTTTCTTGCTGGACGAACCTCTGTAGGAATTTGGAAGTTACTTCCTCCAATTCTTCTACTTTTCACCTCTACACTTGGAGTTACATTGGCCAAAGCTTTTTTCCAAGTCTCATATCCATTAGCATCTTCTACTTTTGAATCTACGATGTTCATTGCATCATAAAATATTTTGTATGCGATTGATTTTTTACCATCATACATCAAATTGTTTACAAACAATGTAACCATTTGGTCATTAAAAACTGGATCCGGTTGTAGAAATCTCTTTTTTGGTTTACTCTTTCTCATTTCTTATTATAATTAAATAGTAATTTTATTGATTATTTAGGTCTTTTTGTTCCGTATTTACTTCTAGATTGTTTTCTATTATTAACACCAGCAGTATCTAAGGCTCCTCTCACAATATGGTATCTTACACCTGGTAAATCTTTTACCCTTCCACCTCTGATCAAAACGATTGAGTGCTCTTGCAAGTTATGACCCTCTCCTGGGATATAAGCAATTACTTCAATACTGTTTGTCAAACGAACTTTCGCTACTTTTCTAAGTGCCGAGTTCGGTTTTTTAGGTGTAGTAGTGTACACTCTCGTACATACACCTCTTTTTTGAGGGCAAGCATCCAATGCTCTAGATTTACTTTTGTACTCAAGTACTTCTCTTCCTTTTCTTACTAACTGTTGAATTGTAGGCATTCTTTAATTATTTTTTTAATTCTAAATTAAACTTTTTATTTTGAGGGTGCAAAAATAAGTATATTTTTTTTAATCAAAACTTTTTTTTTATTACAGAAATATTTTTACATACAATTTTAAAATTGCAGGTGTTTACAAGTGTATATTCAATAGATTATTACCAAGCGATTCGCTCTTTGTTCAAAAAGGCTTGAATCCCTTTTTTACAGTCTTCCGATGCCCTAGAATTCGCATTATATTGAGCAGCGGTATCCATAGCTTCTGCAAATGGCAAGTGCCACGTTTGTAACATTAATTCTTTTGTCTGTGCAATCGAATTCAAGGAGGTTTCATTGGCTATTTTTTCTGCAAACTGTGTGGTTGCTTCCGCTATCATCGATTTTTCAAATGTATTATTGATAAGTCCAAACGATTTTGCATCATTTGCCGATATCAATTTCCCGGTCAACAACAATTCTTTGGCTTTCATTTCGCCTATTTTACGAACCAAAAATATAGATACTAAGGCTGGAATAAACCCAATTTTAACTTCGGTATATCCAAATTGTGCTTCGGGTACTGCAAAACAAAAATCACATATCGTAGCCAATCCACATCCACCTGCAATGGCGTGACCTTCTACTTGGGCTATTACTACTTTGGGGTATGTTGCTATTATTTCAAATAATTCTTTTAAATGTCTCGAATCTTCAAGATTTTCTTCAAAGGTATTTACTTGTAACTGTTTTAATACATCTAAATCGGCACCTGCACTAAACACATCGCCATTCGCTTTGATTACAACGGCTTTAATAGCAGTATTGCTTTTCCATTCGTTCAAGGCTTCTTTTATTTCTTTTACAAAATCAAAATTCAGGGCATTCTTTTTTTCTACTCTATTGAGTATCAAATAACCGATACGATTATTTTCTTCAGTTTTAATGTATTGATACATTATATTATATAGTGAGTGAAATTAATTTAATTCTTTGGGTGCATCCACTGTTTGAGCATATTTATTCAAACTTTGTACCGAATGGCGATTCACTACACGAACACCTTCAACAGTCCAGTCTGCATTATCTTTTTTCTCAAAACGACACGTATTGCAAATCCAATCTTCCACTTCATCCCATTGGTTTTTGCGAGCCGATACACGTACAATTTCATCTTCCACTTTATGCAAGACTACTTTGCCACAACATTTATCGCAATTTCTATGCGCATCAAATTGTTTGGTAAACCAAATTCTAGATTTGAAACGGAAGGTTTTATCGGTCAATGCGCCTACAGGACATACATCAATAATATTTCCAATAAAATCATTGTCTAATGATTCATTTATATACGTACTAATTTCTGCCTTATCGCCTCTAAACATTACTCCGTGCTCTCTATTATCGGTCAATTGATTGGCTGCATATACACAACGATAGCAAACGATACAACGTTGTTTGTTCAATTTAATCAAAGGTCCAATGTCTTCTGATTCAAATTCTTGACGGTTAAATTCATAACGGTTCTGCATTTTGCCATTTTCAAATGCCAAATCCTGCAATTTGCATTCTCCTGCCTGATCACATACCGGGCAATCCAAAGGATGATTGATGAGCAATAATTCCGTTACGCCATTACGAGCCTCTTTTACTTGCTGATTTGCAGTACTTTCTACAACCATACCATCCATTACACCTGTACTACAACTTGGCATTAGTTTAGGCATAGGTCTCGGGTCTTTTTCGCTGCCTTGCACTACTTTTACAAGACAAGTACGGCATTTACCGCCCGAACCTTGCAAAGGCTTGTAATAACACATAGCAGGTGGAACTACTTCGCCACCTATCATACGAGCTGCTTCCAAAATAGATGTACCCATAGGAACTTCTATCGTTTTTCCGTCAATTGTAACTTTAATGTTTTGAACTTCAGACATATCTGTTTATTAAAATTGGAATTTCTTTCTTTTTTTATAGCGAAAATTTTAAAATATTCACTCTTATTAATTCGCAAAAATAGAAAATTTTAAATAAAATTGTAGGTAAATTTTAAACCAAATTACGCTTTAGATAATTACGAAGTAATAAAATAAAGCGTTAGTTGGATTTAACCCCGCAAACGGATTGTTTCAATCAATCTAAATTGATTGATTTATAATCCGTTATGCGATTAATCATTGCTAAATGATTAATATGGGTTTATTTTTACCAAACAAACGTTTGGTATTTTATAAAAAAGTATTATATTTGCAACTGAAAAATAAAAATATCATTATGTCTAGAAACGCATATATAATAAAAGGATACAGAACTGCAGTAGGAAAAGCAGGTAAAGGTGGATTTCGATTTATGAGTCCTGTTGATTTGGCTAGTGAAGTCATCAATCATCTATTGGCGCAAACGCCTGAATTGGATCCAACCCAAGTGGATGATTTGATTGTAGGAAATGCCGTACCCGAAGCAGAACAGGGGCTACAAATGGCACGTTGGATTTCGGTTCGTTCCAATTTACCAATGAATGTTCCTGGTGTGACGGTAAATCGTTATTGCGGTAGTGGCGTGGAAACGATAGCGATGGCGGTATCTAAAATCAAAGCAGGTTTTGCCGATATTATTATCGCAGGAGGAACCGAAAGTATGAGCTTGGTACCTACAATGGGATATAAAACAGTTCCCAATTTCGAAATTGCGAAGAATCATCCCGATTATTATATAGGTATGGGTTTGACGGCAGAAGAATTGGCCGTTCAATATAATATTACAAGAGAAGAGGCGGATATGTTCTCGTTTCAATCGCATCAAAAAGCCATAAAAGCTATCGAAGAAGGCAATTTCAAAAGCGAAATAGTCCCAGTGGAAGTGGAAGAAATATTCTTTGATGGCAAAAAACGTCAGTCTAAAAAATATATCGTAGATACCGATGAAGGGCCACGAAAAGACACCACTTTTGAAGCCTTGATGAAGCTAAAACCTGTTTTCAAAAACGGAGGTCAAGTTACGGCAGGAAATGCCTCTCAAACGAGTGATGGTGCAAGCTTTGTACTCGTAATGAGTGAAGAAAAAATGAACGAATTGGGTTTAAAACCATTGGCTCGTTTGGCAGCGTATGCCAGCGCAGGCGTCAATCCTAGATATATGGGAATTGGTCCCGTAGAAGCGATTCCATTAGCCCTCAAACAAGCTGGGCTCAAATATCAAGACATCAATTTGATTGAATTAAACGAGGCTTTTGCGGCACAAAGTTTGGCTGTGCTAAAAAATCTTCCTGAAATAGATACAAACATTGTCAATGTCAATGGTGGAGCTATTGCGCTAGGTCATCCACTGGGTTGCTCTGGAGCTAAACTTTCCGTTCAATTGTTCAACGAGTTGAATCGTAGAAATCAAAAATATGGTATGGTTACAGCCTGTGTAGGCGGCGGTCAAGGCGTAGCGGGCATCTATGAAATGATGTAATACGCAGCCCCTATTTTATATTACAAACAGTATATTTTTCATCGGGAAGATTAAAATAAACTTTATTTAAGTTTTCACTTTTGTGATTTTTAAAGGTAGAATAAATTAAAGTTGAATCTTCTGTGTTCAAATCTTTAGTATTTTCTATTGGGAATAACGACTTCGTTTTTCCATTCAAGCTACTGATAAAAATAGTTTCTACATCAATGGCCCAACTATTGGATAACTTATACCAATTGAGTTGCTTAGCTTCTATGGCCATTTTTGATTTATCCGAAGATAAAATAATTTGTTCCAAATAATCATACCTAGATTTGAAATAATCACTCGTTTGTATCAAGAAAAATACTCCTAAAAACATAAAGTAAACAGCACTAAATCGTTTGAGAACAATAGAATGTGAAATATTTTGATAATAAAAAAGTAAACCTATTGAAGAAATCATATAAAAATACAATTCATAGTGCATATAGGTATTGTTCTCTTCCAAAAACATAATAGAATTGATAAAAAACAAACCTGCTACAAACAAAATGGCCCATAAAATTTCAACAAATCGTCTCTTATAAATAGCTAAAATAACCGAAATTAAAAGGATATAATTTGTGAGATTATAAAAATAATTCATTCGATAAACTTCTCTAAAAAAATATAAAAAGTTTGATTTTTGAATATCTTTCCATTGCGCTAAGGAATTATAAAAAATATCAATTTTACTTTGTTCGTATCCATTTATTGATACTAATTTTTTCTTTAGAAAAATCATCAAGAAAAAGAATACAATAAATCCAAACAAGTGTTTTCGTTCATTTTTATTCTGATATAAATTTAACAATAAAACATACAAAATAACTATATAAATCAAGGTATGTGCGCCCCAAACTAGAATTAACAACAATACAAATGTTTGTAAATAATTGAACAAATTTTTATGAATATTGAGCTGCCGCAAAGAAATATAAAACCAAAAACAAATGGGAATTGCAATGTATTCGGGGCTTCTAAAAAAAAACTGATGATGGCATAAAAATATAGCACTCAATAGCAAAAAATAACCGTTGGTAATATCCTTTGTTTGCTTCCAAACAATCAAAAAAATCAAATACGTAGTCACTAAAAAATTGATACTAAATCCTATCAAAACCCATTTCAACGGCAAGTGCAATTGGATAGCCAACCAAGGCAAATATTCCGCAAAAACAGCTATAAATCTATTGTGTGGAATGGTAAAAGTCTCTCGATTGATCATATCAAAAAGATAATACGCATTGTCCATAATACAAGTGCTTTCTCTATAAAAATAGACTTGAAGTCCTATTATGATTGTAAAAACAATATGTATAAGCCAAAAATCAATACTATTTATTTTTTTGAAATTTTCTTTCCAATTCATAGAATAAATCAATTAAGTTATTATTTTCACTTTTATTTAAATATTATCATAAATACATTCAATTTTAAGTTCATTTAATATTGTATTACATTCAATATCAATAAAAAATTAAAAAACTACTATGATAAATTAATATAGATAGTATAATCTTAAATCTGTAATTAGTGTAAATGTGAAACGTAAAAAAATAGATTATCTTTATTAAGGTTTGCATTTATTCTTAACTTAACTAATTTCATTTCTAAGTTCTACAAATATATTATCTTCAAATTCTAAAAAAAGCTTTATTAAACAATTTTTAAAATCACTTTCTACAATTTTTTGGTTCATAATTTTAAAATACATTTCTTTAATATCCATTTTATATTCAGAGTAGATTTTTTCACAATTAACAATTCTATCATCTGAACTTTCTAAGAAATCTACAAATGTTAAAACATAAGATACATATCTTGATATTATTTCATTTGTATATTCAATATCATATATAATCATTTCATCTCCTGCTAGTCCTTTTAATGCTAAATAAGCTTTTCCATCACTAGCATAGGCATCAATATATGTATCATAATCATTACAAGCTAGTTTACAAAGTTCTTCATATGTTAATTTTTTGTATCTATTGTCTATTCTAGCCTTTATATCAACATCTTTATTAAATTTCCAAAACATATGACTACTATATAATCTTAGGGCAATTTCTCTTAATAAAGTTACTTTTTCTGACAACTGAATTAATTTTATATTCATTTTATAATTTTTAGATTACAAATATAACAAAAAAATATAACATTTCAAAAAAAATATATCAAATTTCCCCTTAAATCAAAGAAAAATAGTAAATTTGCGGTTTATATTAAATTGAAAATACAAATGAATTTTATTGAAGAACTTAAGTGGCGGGGATTGTTTCAGGATATGGTAGCAGGTACCGAAGAGTATTTGGCATCGGCCAATGCTGCGGGTTATATCGGCTTTGACCCTACAGCTGATTCATTGCATTTAGGTTCATTTCAGCAAATCGTTCTTCTAAAACGTATGCAATTGGCGGGGATTCGTCCTATTGCATTGATGGGTGGCGCTACAGGTCGAGTGGGCGATCCTACAGGCAAAACCGAAGAACGTCAATTACTCAACGACGAAATTTTGGACAAAAATATTCAAGGCATCAAAAACCAACTTTCCAAATTCATTCAATTTGGCGAAGGTTCTAGCGATGCTTTATTGGTAAATAATTACGATTGGTTTAGAGATTGGACTTTTTTGGATTTTATCCGCGAAGTAGGCAAACATATTACAATAGGCTATATGATGAGCAAAGACAGTGTTCAGAATCGATTGGAGACAGGGCTTTCTTTCACAGAATTCACGTACCAATTGATTCAAGGATATGACTTTTTGCATCTATTTGATAAATATAATTGTAAACTTCAAATGGGCGGAAGCGATCAATGGGGCAATATCACCACAGGTGTGGAAATGATACGCAGAATGAAAGGCGAAAAAGGCTTTGCGATTACTTCTCCCCTAGTCACGCGTGCCGATGGTTCTAAATTTGGAAAAACCGCAACTGGCGAGAATGTATGGCTAGATCCCACCAAAACATCTCCTTACAAATTCTATCAATTTTTGCTAAATCGCTCCGACGAAGAGGCAAAAGACTTGAACAGACGTTTTTCATTTAAATCAATTCCTGAAATTGAGGAAATGGAAAAACAACACGCTGCCGAGCCACATCTTCGTATTTTACAAAAATCATTGGCGGAAGAATTGACGATTATGGTACATTCAAAAGAGGATTTGGATATAGCTATCAAAGCGTCTCAGGTTTTATTTGGCAATAGCTCTATCGATGCGCTCAAAGAAATGAGCAAAGAAACTATTTTTGAGATTTTTGAAGGTGTACCAAGACATACCATTTCAAGAGAAAAAGTAATCGAAACCAAAGAAATCATACCTTTTTTGGTAGACGAAACGAATATTTTCCCTTCCAATGGCCAAGCACGTCAAAAACTAACCGAAAATGCCATTAGCATTAACAAAACAAAAGTTGGAGTAGAATATATGATTTCGTATAAAGATATTATTCACGATTCTATTATTTTGGTTCAGCAAGGTAAAAAGAATTATTTCTTAGTAGAAATTAAATAAATGAAAAACGAAGAAAATTGGTCTTTGTATATTGATAAAACAAAAGAAAGCAATCCCAGAGATTTTGTAGTAAAGTCAATGGAATTCTTTAATCAAGAAAAATTCAAAGGAAAAGCGGTAGATATTGGTTGTGGGGCTGGAAATGATATTCATTTTATGCTTGAGAATGGTTGGGAAGTATTGGGAATAGATTCCGAACCTCATTCAAAAAGTGTTTGTGAAGAACGTTTCAAGAATAATCCTAATTTTTCTTTTAATCTTTCTGATTTCAAAAATATTGAAATGGCTCATTGCGATTGGGTCAATGCAAGTTTTTCACTTCCTTTTTGCCCCAAAGAAGACCTAAATTCTTTGATCAATCAAATTTCAAATCAACTCTCTAAAAACGGTCGTTTTTCAGGTAATTTTTTTGGAGATAGGCATTCTTGGACTCAGTTAAGTTTGTATTCAAAGGAAGAAGTACTCGATATCATAAGTAATTTTGATATTGAATTTTTCACTGAAATTGAAGAGCCTAGAGTTTCCGCTTTTGGAGAATCAACAGATTTTCACGCATTTGCATTTATAGTAAAATTAAAAAATGGATAGTTTAACCCAAATAGTACTTGGTGCAGCCGTTGGAGAAGCACTTATGGGACGAAAAATTGGCAATAAAGCCCAATTAATTGGTGCGATTGCAGGAACTGTACCCGATTTGGATGTAATCTCTAATTTATTTACAAACGATGAAGTACTCAAACTTCAAATTCATCGCTCCTATTCGCATGCTACTTTTGTTCACCTCTTTTTAGCCATACCATTTGCCTATTTATGCTATGTCATTTATAAGAAAAAATACAGTTTCAAAGAGTT
>JBIPPG010000032.1:0-13426 GCA_044368545.1 Chitinophagales bacterium
AAAATAAGATGTTAAACCGTCATTATTTGGAATTTCTAATCCTATTTTATACAAATCTCTAAAAGAATCTCCATATCCTTTCAGAATACTTTCTTTTGATGTATAGTCTAATTGAGCCAAAGGACTGGATAAATATCCATCCGTTTCGGCACTACCCGTATATCTATATACATCCAATACTTTTTCGGTATTAAACAAATTCTGAATTTGTAAATATACATTAAAAGAAACTTCTTTTCTACTATCGGGTTTTGTAGAATCACCAGCACGTTTTCCTACTTTAAATGTAAAATCTTTATCTACTTTTAAGTTAAAATTGTACTGCCATGGTTTGCTTGCAGAATTTATATCTCCCAAATTGATTGCTCTTTCAGCGGTAGAAAGATATGCTACTGGAGTAACATTAGCTTGTTGTGTATAAGGTTGTCCCGATCTAAGATTTCCTGCTAAGTTAACTCCAAAATTTTGTAATATTTTTTTAAGTTTTTGAGGTCCATCATAATTAACTCCAGATGCGAAACGATAGTCCATAATCAAGTTTAGCTGATGTCTCACATCGTAGCTCAAAGGAGCAATCACTTTTAGATTTCCTTGTCCTGCATTGATTAAGTTCAATTGAGAAGTACTTGTAGAACCTGTACCTTCTGCAAACTGCATAGTATAATTGGCTCTAATGTTCAAATTTTTTGTTCTTCTCAATTCATAAGCGATACCAGCTCCTTTAACCGTCGCAAAATCAGAATTGGCGTAGGTTAAATAATTAAATGGATAGGCTCCTTGCAATTGCGTAATTTGTAATTGATCTTTTAACTCTTTATAAGTAAAATTAATGGTAAGAGAAGACTTATTGCTCAATTTTTGTTTGAATCCAAATTCAATATCCGTAGTTCTTGGTGTTTTCAAATTTGGATTATTTATAGAAGAATTATTTCTAGTATTAAATAATTCCCAATAACTCAAAGCAGAGGTAATTAATAAACTTTGATCGGGTCTTTGCGTCAATACATCATAATGCGCAAAGAACATAGAATTAGAATCAACTTTGAAAGAGAAATTTACCCTTGGCATAAAATTAATTATAGCGCTTGTTTTTTCAAAAATAGTGTTTGGATTAAAATTAGCACTTCTAATATCTCTTTCTTCTCTTTCTGCTTGAGTATTTCCTTTCAAATAAGGCTTAATAGAACCACCTGATTCTGTGATAATTAGATTGGCATTTTGCAATTCATTTCCTTTGCTATCATACCAAGTACTTCCACTTCTATATCCAATAATCTTAGTAGGATTATTAATATCATTTACATACACCACAGCATTTTTATCTATGGATGCAGGATGAGTTCCAAGATTATTAACTTCAGACACCGTTCTTGCACCATTTATTACATAAGGATCTATCAATTTATATTGATTTGCATTAAAATAATCCAATCTAAATCCAATATTAAAAGCAATATCTTTTAATTGGAACCTATCTTGTACATATCCAGCAGCATAGAAAGGTTTGAAAGGAGCTACATTTCTTTTATAATTCCCTTTGCTGTCTTTGTCTTTGAAGAAACTCTCAAATGAAGCATCCATAGGTCCCATTTCGCCATAAGGATTAAATCCATAATAATCTACACCTGTATTACTTGCCAAAAGCTCATCAGCACTAAACATATTTAGTTTTATCTGATTAGGGTTCAATTCATGTACATAAATTCTTTTATTTGTATCTAAACCACCTAATCCCTCTCTAAGATTTTTGGCAAAATTCGTGGCATTTCCAGTTGAAACTTCATTGTCATAAATAATAGTATCCAACACGCCAAACGCAATAGCGGTATCAGGTCTTTGATTTAAATAATCTTGGTATCGCATCCTTACTGTACCATTATTCATAACCAAAAGGGGATTGTAATTTTGAGCTTCATTCACAGCCAAATGTTGATTGGCAGAAGAATTGGCTGTCTGCCATAGCCCTATTGGAGAAATATTATATTTACTATTAATTCTTTGCTCCACTTCAAATCCAATTTCTATCGTATGTTTGTTTAATTCCTTACTTTTCTTATTTACTAAGTCAAAATTGACAAAACCCGTAGCTCTAAATTGATTTCTATCAAATTTTTGAATTCCATTATAGGTTCTTGCATACGGAAAAAATAAATTATGTAAATTTTGATCAACTCTTTTTCCATTCACTAATGCACCTGCAGCATCCATATTTGATATAGATTTGGCAAAATCCATCCCTCTAGTCAATTCTAAAAATTTGGTTGTAAGATAGGCTGCATTAGGGTTAATACTTCCTTCTATAAAATCAACCCCATTTGCGGCATATCCTTTTACAACATTAGCGTCTTGAAAAACATTGTATCTACCTGGTGCATAATAGACCGCTAGCGTATCCGTTCCTGTAACTTGAGATAAATTATAGATTTGTCTTTCTTTAAAACTTCCTACATATCCATAATTCATTGCATTATAACCATTATTTGGCAAATAATAATCCTCTGTAGATTTTTCATAATCTAACTGTAATTGAAAATAAGCACCTCTTACTCTTCCAGTATCCGCATTAGGATTGGACAATGGCATATACAATCGTGCATATCCCCCATAAGATTTATTATTCTTTTCAGGATTATTTTCATAATTTAATAGCGCATATCTATTTAAAAAATCTCTATAAACATCGGAAACATATCTTCCCCCAAAAGTTAAATTGACACCTTTTTTCTCACTCAATTTCCAATCAAACTTACCATTCAAACGAATTTGTTCTCCTGAAGTATTCTGATGTGCCGCAATTCTTTCATAGTCATTAGCGGTAAATAACTCTTGTCTAGACAATACAGATAGTTTATCTGTAGATAATAAATAAGGATCTTTTCTAAAATTATTAAATGCAGCATCCTTTATTTTCCATGATCCAAGATATGATGGAAAACGATCTTTGTCATATTGATATTCTCCACTGAAGAAAAAACCAAGGGCTACTTTTCCTTTCTCTTTGCTATATTTTCCATTAACCATAGGAGACAAAGTATCATAATACGATTTTTTTCGAATCAATGGTCCTCCAAGTGTAGCGCCTAATAGATTATATCCAAAAGCGTCTAAGTACTGAGAGGTCAATCCTTCTATACTTCCTTGTAATTTTTCGGGAGGTCCTTTTGTTGTCATTACGATAGCTCCACCTGTAAAATCTCCATATTTTGCAGGTACTCCAGAGGTAATTATTTCCAACTGACCTATAGCAGAAGGGGGCAAAGATGAAGATCCGGTTTGTTTGATTCCATCAATAATGTATAAAGTTCCATCGCTTCTATTTCCTCCGATATTGAGGTCTCCTCCTATATCGCTTTGAACCAATCCTCCTACAGAACCAGCCAAATCATTCACATTTCTAACGGCTGCAGATTTTATATCTCCTGCATTTAATGTAGTTTCTTTTGGTGTAAATACGTTTACAATTTCTTGTTTATATACTCTTTTTGAAGAAATAACAATCTTATCTTTACCTACCACATTCTTTGCTTGTTCCAATTTGAAATCTAAAGTAGTGGGACGTCCTGCATATATTATTACATCGATTTCTACCACTTGTGGCTTTCCTACATACTTTGCCATTACATTTACCTTTCCAGGATTAATTCCTTTGATGGTATATCGTCCATTGATATCGGCTCTAGCACCTTTGCTAGTAAGCTTTTTCCCTTCCAAATCGGATACAATTACTACTTGGGCAAAACTTACGGGCTCTCCTTTTTCGTCTACAACTTTCCCCTGCAATTCCCCAGTTTGAGCCTCTGCTGTAATAAATGAACCTAAGAAAAGTGCGAGTATGTATAAAATTTTCTTCATAAAGTAACTTTACATTTTTAAAATATTCCTTAATTAATTCGTTCTGCAAAAAAACGAAAAATTTAGCTACAAATCTATAACTTTTGTTCTAATAACTTAAAAAAAATTAACTTAGTTTATTAAACAATTGATTTACAATCTTTTCCGAAACTAATTTTGATAATAAAAAATAACTTTCAAATGACCAACCGGCAATATGAGGCGTCAAAAATAACTTCTTTTCTTGAATATACTTTTTCACGGTTTCAACTTCTTCAAAAGGTTCATTTTCAAAGACATCAATCATTGCTTTTGTCACCAGACCTACTTCTATCGCATCTATAAATGCTTGAAAATCAATAATTTTGCCTCTTGACGTATTAATTATTGAAATTTTATGTTTAAAGTTTTGTAAAAAATCAGCATTTACATAATGAAATGTTTGTTCATTTAATGGCAAATGCAACGATATAATCTCTGCTTTCTCGAAGATTTCTTCTAGTGTAGCTTTTTTGATATAGGATTCAGAAACTTTTATGGGTAAAATATCATGAGCCAAAACAGATACTTCAATTCCTTTTAGTTTTTGTGCAAAGGCTTGTCCTGTATGACCAAATCCGATGATAGCTATCGTTTTTCCTTTCAACTCTTGTCCTCTATGAGTTTCGCGAAGCCATTTCCCATTGAGCAAATCTATTTGCGCGTGAAACAGATTGTTGAATCCTGCCAAGAGCATCGCCATAGCGTGTTCTGCTACCGCATTAGCATTGCCTTCGGGCGCAGAACAAACAAAGATTCCTTTTTGACGACAATATTCCGTATCAATAATTTCCATTCCAGAGCCCACTCGTCCAATAGCTTTTAGATTTATTGCCTTGTCCAGCATTTGTTTATCCACCAAAATTTTGCTATTGACTATCAAAATATCAAAATCGTGAATAATCTCTTGAACCCCAATCGTATTAATTTCTTCATACACTATACATTCAATCCCATATTCTTCAAAAGTGGATAGTAAAATAGGATGAAATTTTTCGGTAATAAGTGCTTTCATAATTAATCTATTTCAAAGACAACACGGATAATTTCTTTTTGTTGCAATTCGCCTAACTGTTTCCATTCTTCGGTAGTATAAGCATTAGAACGCCCTATCCAATGGCTTTCGGTTTCTGATAATGTGTTCCAATTTCCATATTCTTTCATTCCCACGATATCCATATTCAAAAATTTGGCTATTTTATTTGCTTTTTGTTTGGCATCGTTCAACGCTTTGTACCAAAGTGTTTTGGAAAGGCTATAATCTGCATCTTTCCACGAATTATGTTTTAGTTGAATATTGATAATATTCTTATTTTGAGATAGAAAACTAATTATTTCTATATATTGGCTATACGTAAGGTGAGAAATTTCATAACGAATCACATCTTCATATTCGTCTTGATGGGATTCAAAATCTACGATACCATTTTTGTTTAATTTAAACAAAACGCTTTGGTTGATTTGCTTCAAATTATATTCCGATTTTTTAATCTCATTATTAAAAACATCAAACTTTAGGCTCATACTATTAGACGGAAACGAATCTATTCCTTCTCCCAAAACCACCAAATAGGTAGGCCTACGAGTAAAATAGGACGAATCGCTATGTACCTGAAATCGTGTGGTAAGTTTAGACACAAAACGGTCTTTTTTCAACGATAAGGACTCTGTACTTTCTCGTTCACTTAATTTAAGTTCAAATAATTCGGTAGCGTCTATCTCATCTATTTTTGAAATTTTCTTATTCTGGACTGCAGCCATTTCACGGGATTTTATGTCCATTTCGCGCCAAGTTCCCAAAATCAAATTTTCGGTTAAATCCTTTTTTGACTCGCGCAAATACTCTTTTTTGCCTATTTTCAAGGACTGAACAAAAGGATTTTTGCTCAAATAAGGAAAAATCATATCGTATTCTTCTTTTGAATTGAGTGTCAATCGGTATTTTTTATATTTTGGATTGATAGAATACATATCGGTACTGGGAATCAACTGATAAGATGGAATTCCGTGTTTTTGCATTTCCAGTAGCAAAAGCGATTCAATATTTTCGATAGGAACATTTCCTTTGGACTCGCTTTCGGAATAGATTAAAAAATCAAGCGAAACTATATCGGGATAGGTTTCGTAGGAATAGGTAGCTTCTACTTTCATTTCAATTACAGAATAGCGCTGCGCTTGTATTTGCCCAACTATTATACTAAATAATAAAATGCTTAAAACCCTTGCGTACATTTAGTCTTTACAAAAATTAACGTTTTTATTGATTGAGCAAATGTAGAAACTTTTCAGAAAAAGCAAAAGGTTAATTTGGATTAATAAAATATTGAATAGCCAATTTCATCCAAATCTAAAAATTGAATTCACCCAAAATGCAGTACATTTGCAAGGTGAAACAGTTATCCTATTTATTTAAATATTTCAAAAAACACCAATACACCTTTTACATTGGGTTTGTATTTGTGATTTTATCCAATGTTTTTAACACCTATACACCGGTTTTGATTCGGGAACTAATCAATAGTATCAAAGCTGAAATAGACAAACCCAACAAATCGTACGAAATTGTATGGGACATTACATTCAAATTTGTCATTATCTATGTGCTATTTACTTTAGCGTCTGCATTTTTCACATTTTTGATGCGTCAGACCATTGTTGTAGCCAGTCGTAAAATTGAATTTGACCTAAAAAATGATTTGTACAATCATTATCAAAAATTAGATATAAACTTTTTCAAACGCTACCAAACGGGCGATTTGATGAGCCGAATAGGCGAAGACGTAGGAAAATTAAGAGAATTTATAGGCCCTGCCTTGATGTATTCAGTCAATTTATTTACAAAATTAACGATAACGATTTATCTAATGTATCAGGTCCATCCGATGCTAACTTTGTACACACTAATTCCTTTGCCTTTTTTGTCGGTTTTTATATTTATTCTCAATAATAAATTGTATTTCAACAATTTGAAACTACAACAAAAACTAGCCAAGCTCACTTCTATTTCGCAAGAAACCTACAGTGGCATCCGAATTATCAAATCATTTACCCAAGAAAAAAAACAATTTCAATCGTTTCAAAATAATAGCGAATCGTATAAAGAGCAAGCCCTTAAAATTGTAAAAATTGAGTCTTTTTTCCAGCCCAGTGTTACCTTTTTGATGACGTTGAGCGTGATTATAGCCATTTTCAAAGGAGGACAACTCTTGATTGATGGCGAAATCAATATTGGAAATTTGACCGAGTTTTTGTTGTATGTCAATATGCTTACGTGGCCTGTAATGAGCATAGGCTGGGTAGCTACAATGATTCAGCGTGCCAATGCTTCGATGAGCCGATTGAAAGAAATTTTTGATCATCCCGAAGAAGATACTCAACTAGGAAAATCTATTTCCGTAGACGACCTTCGTGGAGATATAGTATTCAAAAATGTGAGTTTTCGATATCCCGAAACGGGAATTTTGGCATTGAATGATGTGAGTTTTACCATTCCGTATGGACAGCGTTGGTTGATTGTAGGCAAAACAGGTTCTGGGAAGAGTACTATTGCAGAATTGTTGATGAAATTCTATACCATTCTAGAAGGAAGTATTTTTATCAATGGGCATAATATCAATGAAATTCCATTGGGTATTCTCCGAAAAAGTTTTGCGTATGTACCACAGGAGGTATTTCTATTCTCCGATACCGTAGCACGCAATATTTCATTTGGCAATAGTAATTTTTCAGATGCAGAAATTCATCTTGCTGCCCAAAGAGCTCAAATTGATGAAGAGATTGAGCATTTCCCCAAAAAATATGAAACGGTAGTGGGCGAGCGAGGCGTAACGCTTTCGGGAGGACAAAAACAGCGTATATCCATAGCACGAGGTATGATTCATCAGTCGCCTTTTTATTTATTTGACGACTGTTTGAGTGCCGTAGATGTAGAAACCGAACAAAAATTGATAGATGCCCTCAATGAAGCCAATCATAATGCAACATCTATTCTTATTACCCATAGAATTTTCAATCAATTGGCTTTTGACCAAGTGATATGCCTCCTCAATGGCAAAATTGTAGAAATGGGAAGTCATCAAGAATTGATTCAAAATAAAGGACTTTATTTTGAATTGTATGAAAAGCAAGCACTTGGATAGAAAAATTTTATAGCGAATGATATAAAAAAAAATTTATAGATTTGCAACCATATATTTAAAACTCAAATTACATATACATTATGTCTATTATTGTAAATAAAAACTCAAAAATTCTTGTACAAGGATTTACTGGAAAAGAAGGAACATTCCACGCAGAACAAATGATTGAATACGGAACCAATGTAATTGGTGGCGTAACGCCTGGAAAAGGCGGTCAAACGCATTTGAATTTGCCAGTATTCAATACCGTAGCCGATGCTAGAAAAGCTACAGGATGCAATGTATCAATAATTTTTGTTCCACCTGCATTTGCTGCAGACGGAATTCTTGAGGCTGTAGACGCTGGAATTGAGACGATTGTATGTATTACAGAAGGTATTCCTGTTCAAGATATGGTAAAAGTAAAAGCCATAGTAGAACAATCAAATTCTAGACTTATAGGCCCTAACTGCCCAGGAATTATTACTCCAGAAGAAGCAAAAGTAGGAATTATGCCAGGTTTTGTATTCAAAAAAGGTAGAATAGGAATCGTTTCAAAATCAGGAACTTTGACGTATGAGGCAGCTGACCAAATCGTAAAAGCAGGTTTGGGCGTGTCTACCGCTATTGGAATTGGTGGTGACCCTATCATTGGAACTACTACAAAAGAAGCTGTAGAACTATTTATGAACGACCCTGATACCGATGCTATCGTAATGATAGGTGAAATTGGAGGCGGTATGGAAGCAGAAGCGAGTAGATGGGTAAAAGAAAATGGCAATAAAAAACCTGTAGTAGGATTTATAGCAGGACAAACCGCTCCAGCAGGTAGAACTATGGGACACGCAGGTGCTATCGTAGGTGGAAAAGACGACACAGCAGCTGCAAAAATGGCTATTATGAAAGAATGCGGACTAATCGTAGTGGATAGCCCAGCAGAAATAGGTATCACTATGGCAAATGCATTGAGCGGAAAAATGGCTTAATTTTTGTTTGTAAAAAAATAATTATATCATATCAAAGAACGGCCTTATTTTTGGTCGTTCTTTTTTTTTGTTTCAAATTTATAAATCAAAGATAGTATGAAGGTAAAACATATTATTCAACGTTATATTTCTATCATAGGTAGGCTTTCCAATGGAAAAAGAGCTACTTATGAACAAATAAAATCATACTTGGAAAATGAACTAGACGCTTCGTCCAAAGAAGAAGAATTGAAATTTTCGAGAAGAACTTTTCAAAGAGAAATTCGAGATATCGAAACGACTTTTAGCATAGAAATCAAATGCAACGCCGATGGACAATACTTTATAGCCGATAATTATCAAAATCAGGATGTGGTGAATATTTCACAAACGCTGCATTTATTCAATTATCAAAAACATTTTGACCAATTTATAGACTGTATTGTCTATGACAAAACGTGCAAAATAGGCTCTGAGCATCTATATGATATTCAAAATGCCATTCGCCTCAAAACGTGCTTGCTCATCAAATACAAAAAATTTGACAGCAACGAAAAAGAAGAAAAAAATAGAATCATAGCGCCTTATGGACTCAAAGAATACAAAGGCAGGTGGTACTTGGTAGGCAAAGATTTGGATAAAAATGATTTGAGGGTTTTTGGGCTGGATAGAATATCGCAGATAGACAATATGCTTAGAACCTTTGATGTACCTAATAATTTTTCTATAGAAAGTTATTTTTATAATGTAATAGGCTTGTCACAAAAAAAGGACGACGCTGTAGAAATAATTGAAATAAAATTTAACCGAACACTCGGAAATTATATCAAAAACCTTCCCCTGCATCACAGTCAGCAGATATTGGTAGACAACGAAGACGAAATACGCATACGACTCAAAGTGATTATCAATGAAGAATTGATCAATGAACTCATCGCATACGGCGACGGAGCTCAAGTCATTAAACCCAAAATCTTAAAGAATAAAATCATTAAGAGGGCTCAATTGATTTTGGAGAATCATAAGGAGTAGTGTTTATTTCCTTTTATACACCACAAAAGCATAATCATACTCATTTTCAGCATCTTTTGAATGAGATTCGCTGGATGTTTTTTCAAAAATTTCAGGATTGATTTCAGGGAAAAACGTATCGGCATTCAAGATGGCATCTATTTCGGTGGCGTAGATTTTATCAGCTATAGTTATAGCTTGTTTATAGATTTGTGCACCTCCAATGATCATAATTTCCTCATTCTTTTTCATCAAATCCTCGAGTGCAAGATCCAAAGACGTGTACCACACTAGATTTTCGGCAATTTCTACTGGTTCTCCCGAACTGATGACAATATTGAGTCGATTGGGAAGCGGACGAAAGGCTTTTGGCAGCGATAAATACGTATTTTTCCCCATCAATACGGTCTTTCCTTGTGTCAATTTTTTGAAATATTGCATATCGGCTTTTTGACGCCAAAGCAATTTATTGTCTTTTCCTATAGCAAGATTCTTAGCAAAAGCAACAACAATAGAAAGAGGCATAATCTGTATTTATTTTTTATTTCAAAACGAGCAATCCTACAAAAATAGTGGATTATTTTCAATGTGAAATTTTATTTTCTCCAAAATTTATGTACCTTTGCGGGTTAATACCTTTCTAAAATTTAAAAATTACTTTAGACTATTTTTAAATTAGAATGGATATAAATAAAAAACGATAGCTCAATCTTAAAAGCATGCAAGAAATAATCATAAAAGGA
This sequence comes from Chitinophagales bacterium, assembly GCA_044368545.1. Classification (GTDB taxonomy): domain Bacteria; phylum Bacteroidota; class Bacteroidia; order Chitinophagales; family JADJOU01; genus CHPMRC01. The sequence goes on from JBIPPG010000032.1 coordinate 10,708, forward strand.
GCAAGAACCCATAATCTAAAAAACATAGATTTGACCCTTCCCAAAAAGAAACTCATAGTGGTAACAGGTGTTTCGGGCAGTGGGAAATCTTCCTTGAGCATAGACACTATCTATGCCGAAGGGCAACGTAGATACATAGAAAGTTTGAGTAGCTATGCGCGTCAGTTTCTGAGCCGTATGAACAAACCCGACGTGGATTATATCAAAGGATTGTGTCCTGCCATAGCATTGGAACAAAAAGTAGCAGGTGGCAATAATCGCAGTACCGTAGGCACTTTGACCGAGATATACGAATATTTAAGACTGCTATATGCGAGAGTAGGCACTACGTATTCACCCAAATCGGGCAAAAAAGTCCAGAAAGATGAAGTGGTAGATGTAGTTAATTACATCTTGAATTTGGATAAATCGGCTACTTATTTTATAGGATTTGAGATAAAAAGCACCAAAAATGCAGAAAGTCAACTCAATGTCTTATTGAACAAAGGATTCAACAGGCTCTGGGATGGCAAAAAATTTATCAAAATAGAAGACTTACTTGACAGTAAGGAAAAATGGAAATCGCTGTATGTGGTGGTAAAACGATTTTCGGTACCCGAGACGATTGAGGATGCCTTTGTCAACGAAATTTCGGATAGTGTACAAACCGCTTTTGAAGAAAATCAATTTGAATGTGAAGTCATCAATACCGCCGACAACACCAATCATTTATTCAACAATAAATTTGAAGCAGACGGCATTACTTTTGAGCAACCCTCGCCTCAATTTTTCAATTTCAACAACTCCTATGGAGCTTGTCCTACCTGCGAAGGCATGGGAAATATCTTGGGAATAGACGAAGATTTGGTCATACCAGACAAGACTCGAAGCTTCTACGAAGAAATGGTAGCGCCGTGGCGAAGCGAAAAAATGAAAGTGTATTATACGCAATTTTTGAATAAAGCCGAAGCCAATAAATTTCCCATTCATAGGCCTTATGTAGATTTGAGCGAAAAAGAAAAAACCTTGTTGTGGGAGGGAAATAAAACCACGCAAGGCATCAACCAATTTTTTGAAATGGTGCAAGAAAATAATTATAGAATAGAGTACCGAATTCTGTATTCTCGCTATCGTGGCAAGACCAATTGCCCTGATTGTAAGGGACATAGAATCCGAAAAGATAGCAATTTTGTAAAAATAGCCGAAAAAACCATTTCCGAAATTCTAGAAATGACGGTGGAGGAAATGTATTTTTTCTTCAAAGAAATTTCGTTGACCGAACAAGAAAGTCAAATAGCCAAACGAATCTTTTTAGAAATAAACAATAGGCTAGAATACATGATGAATGTAGGACTGAGCTATTTAACCATGAATCGAATAGCCAATACGCTTTCGGGCGGAGAAAGCCAACGTATCAACCTCACTCGAACCCTTGGGAGCAACCTCACCGACAGCCTTTATGTATTGGACGAGCCTTCTATAGGACTGCACCCAAGAGATACCACCAAGCTCATCAAAGTCCTCAAAACACTCCGTGACCTGGGCAATACGGTTTTGGTAGTAGAACATGAGGAAGAAATTATGAAATCGAGCGATTTTATAGTTGATATGGGGCCTTTGGCGGGTTCACAGGGAGGCGAAGTGGTATTTGCGGGAGACTATACAACTATCAAAAAGGCTACAAAAAGCTTGACGGCAGACTATCTCAATCATGTAAAAAATGTAGTGAGAACTTCAAAAAATACCGTTTTCAAAAATTATATAGAAATAAAAGGCGCAAGACATCATAATTTGAAAAATATTGATGTAAAAATTCCTTTGAATGCGCTGACGGTAGTATCGGGTGTATCGGGGAGTGGCAAGACCACGCTGATAAAAAAAATCCTCTATCCTGCATTGATGCATAAATTGGGCAATTTCATAGAAAAACCAGGACTTCACAGCAGTATAGAAGGCGATATCAAAAGCATCTACCATGTAGAAATGATAGACCAAAATCCGCTAGGACGAAGCAGCCGAAGCAATCCTGTAACGTATGTAAAAGCCTTTGACGGTATTAGAGACTTGTATTCGAATCTGGCACAAGCCAAAGCACAAAAACTACAACCCAAAGATTTCTCTTTCAACGTGCCGGGCGGCCGATGCGAACACTGCAAAGGCGATGGAATCAATTTGGTTTCGATGCAATTCCTTGCCGATGTAGAACTGGTATGTGAAGACTGCAAAGGAAAACGTTTTCAACCTCATATCCTAGAAATTTTGCACAAGGATAAGAATATCAACGATGTACTAGAAATGACGATAGATGAAGCGGTAGTGTTTTTTGCAGAAAACAAAACGATATATGAAAAAATACTTCCCCTTCAAGAAATAGGATTAGGCTATGTAAAACTAGGACAAACCAGCAGCTCGCTCAGTGGTGGCGAAGCGCAACGTGTAAAATTGGCTAGTTTTTTGAACAAAAACAGCAATGTGTCCAATCATCTTTTTATTTTTGATGAACCTACTACGGGACTGCATTTTCATGATGTGCAAAAGCTCCTCTTGGCAATGGAAAAACTCATAGAAAAAGGTCATAGCGTCATCGTTATCGAACACAATATGGACATTATCCGCAATGCAGACTGGGTAGTAGACTTAGGCCCCGATGGCGGCGATAAAGGAGGCACCTTGGTTTATCAAGGCAAAATTGAAGATTTTGATAAAGCTAGAGATAGCTGGACGGCAAAGTATTTGTAAA